>JBFOLQ010000313.1:0-8786 GCA_040830145.1 Flavobacteriaceae bacterium
ATCTTTTTCAACCGGACCACTTGCAGGCAAGGGATGCCAAAGTGAACAAAAAAATGGTATCTGAGTACCTTATTAAAACGTTTGACTATGTGATCTCAAGTCTGGGCACCTTTACTGATGAAACCCTGAAAAGAGGGGAAACCAAGGAAAAGCCTTGGTTCCTGGAAGGGCATACCCATCTTGACCTTGTATTACGGGGGGAAAACCATACCGCACATCACAGGGCCCAAGCCATTGGTTATTTGCGAATGAAGGGGATAAGACCTCCCACTTACTCTAAAAACAATACCCTGTAGGACCATCATTTTCCCATTATCGTCAGACTGATTTCACTATTTTCCAAAACGTTCTGGAGTTGCGTGTTGTGAGTCGTTGTACAATCACAGAAAAAATCAAAAAATGGAAGAATCCAAAATATTTGAACTGATCAGCCGTGGTAGAACGGATTTCATCATTGAACTGATGAAAATGCCAAATTGGAAAGCACTGCTCAACCACGGACAGATAAAACCTCTTCAATGGCTGGTCTATTACAACGATGTCACCGGATTGCGGAATGTAGTTGAAAAAGGCGGTACCCTGGAGAGCATAAACATCAATGATGAATTGGGAAACGCCGCTTTTTTTGGACACTGGAAAGTCTGCGATTTTTTAATCAATCAGGGCGCGGATGTCAATGCCCCTGTTGACCGGACCAATGAAACCCCATTGCACAACGCATTGGCCAAAGCAGGGAGGCCCTATTATTTTTATGTGGTCAGGCTGCTGGTCGAGAAAGGGGCAAACATCAATGCAAAGACGATTCCGGGACATGAAACAGGTGCCTTTATGCGGGATGTGAGAACCAAAGGGGAAACACCACTTCACAGGGCTGCGGCCTATGCAGACGAAAGAACGATTTCCTACCTGATTGAAAACGGTGCTGACAAACAGGCCAAGGATAAAAATGGGGATTCCCCGTTGAGCTGGGCAAGTGAACATCTAAGGCCTGGAAAGGTTTTGGCATTATTGGCCTATGGGAACCACCGCATCGCTGAAGGGCATAAAACCAAAAATACCAGTGACCACGGGCATGGTTGGGGCAATTCAATGGATTGGAACCTCATCGGGGATTATTTGCCTGAATAAAAATTGTCCCGGAGCCCCCTACACACCATTCGCCTGAATGACATGGTTCCCTTTTCAAGAAAGGGAAGGTTTGCAACCTTGGTGCAAATAAATCGTGTTACCTGACCATTGAATGGTTTTCGCTATATTCCCCTAAAATTACGGGAAAACGTACCCTAAACCCTAAGGGTCCCCATAAACAATACGAAAATGAAACACGAACAACCTTGGCCCGTCTTACATTTCACGGAAATGCAGGACACTTTGGAAACGCTCCACCAGTGGATTCAAATCGTGGGAAAGATACGGCTGCGAACCATGCCTTGGCAAAACCATTCCTGGCATGCCGCCCTATATATAGCCCCCCATGGATATACTACCCAAGCCATCCCATTTCAAGGGCGAATTTTTCAAATCGACCTTGATTTTGAGCAACACAAACTTTTCATCAACTGTACGGAAGAAGAAACAATAGGTATGGATCTTCGGCCCATGACGGTGGCCGACTTTTACAAGGAACTGTTCCAAAAACTTGAACGTATAGGGCTCTCCATTCAAATTCACGGAAGTCCCAATGAAATGGAACCAGCCATTCCATTCGCTGAAAATACGGTCAATGCATCCTATGACCCCAAAGCGGCGAATGCCCTTTGGAAAGCCATGGTAAAAGCCAATTCCGTATTTCATGAATTCAGAAGTGCCTTTATTGGCAAAGCAAGCCCTGTACATCTGTTCTGGGGGGCATTTGACCTCGCTGTGACCCGGTTTTCGGGAAGACAGGCCCCACTCCATCAGGGAGGCATGCCCAATATGCCATTGGAAGTAATGCAGGAAGCCTATTCCCAAGAGGTGAGCAGCGCCGGTTTCTGGCCGGGTTCCAAAGATTTCCCCACACCTGTCTTTTATGCCTATGCCTATCCCGGGGACGTAGCCTTTGGCACACAAAAGGTCTTACCAAAGGAAGCCTTTTACAGTACTGAAATGGGTGAGTTCTTTTTAAAATATGAGGATGTGGTAAAATCACAGCATCCCGAAAAAACACTGTTCAGCTTTCTGCAAACCACCTATGAGGCGGCTACCAAGACTTCTGATTGGAACCGAACTAAACTGGAAATGGGATAAGGATGGCCAATAAGAACCGTATACGTAGTGCAGCGTTTTTCACAAGCAATTGGGTCATAACACTGACCGCAACCCTCATCGGGGTCTTTATGGCCCTGTATTTGAATGAATGGATGGCCTCAAGAAAATTGACCCAGCAAAAGGAGCTGGCCGCAACAAATATTCTGGCCGAGATAGCATCCAACCAAGAAAGCCTGGAGGCATCCATTGGGCAGCATACCAAGTTACTGGGCTTTGTACGCTTTTTCTCTACCCACTATACCGAAGAAAATGAATTGGTGGTCCCTGTGGATACCATGCAGCGTTTTAAAAGCAACTACCCAGATTTGATAGTGGTAACAGATTCAACCGCGATGGGAAATGGCGTATACAAGTATAAGGGGGAAATGAATATTGACCTACAGTTGCTACATATTGAATTTGCCACCATTGCTTGGGAAACCTTAAAAAATAGTGGTATTACAGCAACGTATGGTTTTGAGTGTCTCATGTATTTGGAAAACATGGACAAAATAACCCGGGAGGTGTTGCAAAAAAACAAGGAATTAATGGCATTCCTGTCCGATAAAAAGGACAGCGGCCCTAAAAATGAACAGTTGATACACCATCTCAAAACACAAATTCAATATGAAGAAGGGCTGCTGGAAATCTATGCCGCCAGGGACCTTGAGTTTAAAAACTGTGAGTGAGGCGGTTCTGGACGGTTTTACCATCAAAATTCAAAAGGATTCACAAGGGTCGATGATAAGAAGGCCATCGCCCTTTGTAAACCGCTGTGATGTACAAAACATTTTAAACAGAACGACTGCTGATCCGACCGACCACGGTAAGTGACGCGGCATTTATCGTTGCCTTGTGGAATACCCCAAAATGGATTCGTTTCATAGGGGACCGAAACGTAAAGACCATTGCAATAGCTAGGGAGTACATAACCGAAAAAATGATTCCACAGCTCCAAAAATTGGGGTATTCAAGTTACACCGTACTACGAAAAGAGGACCATCGCAAAATAGGAAGCTGTAGCCTATATGATAGGGAAGGATTGGACGGTATTGACATCGGTTTCGCGTTTCTCCCGGCCTATGAAGGAAAGGGGTATGCCCTTGAAGCCGCTAGCAAACTGCGGGATGTGGCCCTGACCGTGTTTGGCCTGGAATACCTAATGGCCATTACCACAAAGGATAATGTGGCTTCCCAAAAACTGTTGCGGAAACTTGGGTTGAAGCACATTGGGACCACCCAACTTCCGAATGAAACGGAAGAATTGCTCGTATACAAACTTGGAACATAGGAGTGGATAGTAAACCACCCACCCTATGCAGAAACAAAAATAATGAACCGCCATGGCCAACACCCGTCCACCCACACCGCTGTATAAAAAGCTTGGTATTACGGACCATTCCGAAATACTGGTGTTAAACCCACCCAAAAGATACACTGACTTCTTTATGGACTTTCCGGCCCACGTAGTCATCCATGAAACCGGAGACCACCAAGAGGTGGGGTTTATCCACATATTCGTGAGCACCATGGAAGAGTTGGAGCATTTCTATGCCGTGGCCAAAACATCCTTGGCCAGGCATGGGACCCTATGGATCAGTTGGCCCAAAAAGGCATCGGGAATTAAAACGGAACTTGACAAATTCACCATTATGGCCTATGGGGTAAAAAATGGTTTGGTGGATACCAAAGTGGCCGCCATTGATAAAAACTGGAGCGGTCACAAATTTGTATATCGAGTAAAGGACCGATAAGCAACGAGAGACTTTCACCGAAAAACACATGTACGGGGATACATTACTTACATGAATTACTATAAGACCATAGAAGCGTATTGCCGGGCCATAAGCATCCCACCTCCCAAGCACCCTCTTTTTGACATACGCAGCTTTGGGGAAAACATGCCAACGGTCGTTCATCAAATGCCGCCGTTCAGGCATGCCTTTTACGCCATTGCCATAAAAATTGAAGGCAAAGGGAAAGCCGTTTCAAGTCATTACACCCATTTCCCCAATGGCTCCGTGGTCTTCTTTAACTCGCCCTTTCAAATACTATCATGGGATATAGCTCCTGATTGGGAGGGATATTATATAATGATGTCCCAGGAATTCTTGGGTCGTTCCAACGCCTTTGACAATTTTCTGGAGCAATTCCCCTTTCTTAAGATTGGGGAAGCCATTCCTTTCGCCATCAATAAGAAAGAAGAACGGGACATATTGGAAATCTTTACCAAAATCCATACGGAATACCACAGTACAAATACAGACAAGTTTGAATTCATCAACACCTATGTACTGCTGTTATTGCACTATGTAAAACGGTATTTTCGGCTGCAAGTCAACCACGAGGAGGCGAATACGGTCATACGGTCTGCCGACATAAAATTGATGAGCCGGTACCAAGCCCTAATTGAGCTTCATTTTGGGCCTGATAGGGAATTGGGCAAAAATGTACATTCGCCCTCTTTTTATGCCGCCTTGTTAAACGTTCATCCCAATCACTTGAACGCCGTGGTCAAGGGCATTTCCGGAAAAACGGCCTTACAGCATATCCATGCACACATGGTGCATCTGGCAAAATCCTATTTGAGCCAAACCAATCTCAGCATCAAGGAAATAGCCTATCAACTTCAATTTGACGCCCCCACCAATTTCAGCACTTTATTTAAAAAATATACCCGTACCACACCAGGAACCTACCGCAAGAAGGCCCACCTTTGAAATCCATACTTCTTGATTTGATTTCATAACCTGGCCAATGGTTGGGAGGTCTACATTTGTACCATCAAATGAACGGTTGATTTCTGACCATAACAGCCTAAAAAATGAATCCTACCCTAGAAAGAATCAACATTTTATTCAAAGCCACCGATTTACGGGATTGGGAAACCGTGGTACAATGTTTCTCCCCAAAGGTGGTCCTGGATTATGCCTCCATGACCGGGCAAGCCGCCGCCACGGTGACCCCACAGGAAATTGTGGAAAGTTGGAAATCGATACTCCCTGGTTTTGAGTACACCCACCACCAATTGGGCAATGGTAGCACCCGGGAGGAAAACCGGACGGCCACGGCCTTCTGTTATGGTACGGCCACACATTACTTAGAACACACTGAAGGTGCCATTTGGACAGTGGTAGGCACCTACGACTGTGAATTTGAAAAGGGTGGGGATTGTTGGAGAATCACCAAAATGAAATTCAATTTTAAATTCCAAACGGGCAATACAACCTCGCCACAAGTGGCCCTTGCCCGTGTATCGAATCAGGCACCTCCCCTTTCCACTAAGGAACAGAACAAACAAAGGGTACAACAGTTTTTCAAATCACTGGAATCCAAAGACGTGGAATCGCTGATTAATTTATTTGCGACGGACGGAAAACATAGCAATCCCTACCATTCAGGGCTTTTTCCTACTGGGGCCACGGGTAGGGAAGAAATAAGGGCGTATTGGACACCCGTATTTCCCAATTTTGACGGTATGGAGTTTCATATTGATAAGCTGTACGCCATGGAGGACCCAACCATCATCTATGTAAAATTCACAGGAAACATCAAGCTAAAGAACAATGCCGGCCTTTATAGCAATGATTACCATGCCACCTTTACATTCAACGCTGCCAACGAGATTACGGAGTACGTAGAACTATTTAACCCCATTACGGCGGCCAAGGCATTTGGCCTGCTCGATAAGATCCAATAATCCAGAATACCATCAATTTCAAATTTGTTGAACATGAAAAAAGTAACATTTAAAAGTGAAGGGCTCAACCTTATCGGAAACCTTTACCTCCCCATTGATTTTCAAGAGCAAAATACATATCCCGCCCTGGTTGTTTCAGGTAGTTGGACAACGGTCAAGGAACAAATGGCAGGTACATATGCCCAAAAATTAGCAGAAAAAGGGTTTATCACCTTGGCGTTCGATTTTAGGAATTTCGGGGAAAGTGAGGGGGAGCCCCGCTTTTACGAAAGCCCAAATCTCAAAAAGGAGGATATTAAAAATGCGGTGGCCTACCTGCAAGGGCTCCCAGAAGTGGACAACACAAGAATAGGTGCCTTTGGTGTCTGTGCCGGGGCCATGTACACTTTACTGGCCGCATCTGGGGATTCACAAATAAAGTCCGTGGTTACCGCCGCTTCCTGGCTGCACGATGCCGAGGCCGTAAAGCTATTTTATGGTGGGGAAGAAGGCGTACACGCCAAGATTACGGCCGCCCAAAAGGCCAAAAGAAAGTATGCCGAAACGGGAGAGGTTGATTATATCCCCACCATATCAGAAACGGATGAATCCGCAGCCATGTACGGCCCGTATGACTACTATCTAAATCCACAAAGGGGTGCCGTTCCGGAATGGAGCCACGACAAGTTTGCCGTTATGTCCTGGGAAGACTGGCTCACCGCCAATCCCATTCCTACGGCAAAGAATCTTAAACAACCCATTTTAATGATCCATTCAGATGGATCGGTACTACCACAATACACCAAGGACTATTTTAACAACCTGGTCGCATCCGACAAGGAATTGTATTGGATGCAAACCGAATTGGAATCCCCTTTTCATCAATTTAATTATTACGATCAGGAGGCAGAGGTACAGGAGGTAGTACAACAGGCAGCCAATTGGTTCATGGGGAAGATGTAACCCCATATACCTACGAATGGTAAGGTGGTACGGGTCCTCCCCTACCACCTTATTCATTTTTGGGAAACTCTTTTGAACGATTTCATCGGGGACGGGGGCAACTTTGTACCATTGTAAAACATAAACCATCGGATGACATGGTACGAATCAATTTTCAAGAGTTGCCCCAAAGGGATGCTTGACCTTCTTATGGGGCAGAACAATTTATTGACCAATCCGGTATGGACATGAAATTACTTAAACTTATACGGTTGCGGGCAGCATCACCAAATGCTTGGACAAGATTGATGAAAACACGTAAGTTTGAGTCTGGTAAGTATAAAGTTAAGGGAATAAAATACTACATATGAATCCAAAAAAGGTATTGATCATCAACGGACACCCAGATAAGGAAAGTTACAATTATGCACTATCTGATGCATATAAGCATGGCGCCCAAAAATCCGGGGCAGTGGTCAAGGAAATTAGAATAAGGGAACTTGAGTTTAATCCCAATCTCCAGTATGGCTATCGCAAACGGTCAGAGTTGGAGCCCGACTTGTTACATTCCCAGGAATTGATACGGTGGGCCGACCATTTGGTCTGGATATATCCTGTTTGGTGGGGTTCCGTACCTGCCATAATGAAGGGGTTTATCGATAGGGTTTTTCTGCCCGGTTTCGCATTTAAAAAAAGGGAAGGCTCTGTCTGGTGGGACAAATACCTTACTGGGAAAACAGCAAGATTAATTTGTACCATGGACCAACCATCCTGGTACTATAAGTGGGTGTATGGGAACCCAAGCCATAATGCAATGAAAAAATTGACGCTGCGATTTGTAGGTGTGAAAAAAGTAAAAATAACATCGATTGGGCCCTTGCGACTATCAAAAGACACGTTCAGGAACAACTGGCTGATTAAAGTTGGAAAACTAGGGGAGCAAACTAAATGATTCCTGGCCTCACTTGATATCGTGCCAACCAACAAAAGGCTGACACATATCCCCATAATTCCCCCAAACTTCCCCATCACTTGGGTGTGGCATACTACACAGTGGAAAAGCCCTGGATTAAAACGTTGCCATAGTACCGCCCAATTTTATTATTTTTAATCTGAAGTCAATGTAACGGATAAACCAACTACCTATGAAATACTTGAAATATGCCTTGATTTTCTTTTTTGTGGTGGATATCTTGATATTCTTGATTTCCCAAATAAACCCGGAATTTCTTGTAACCCTCTTGCCTCAATTTGATTTGGAAAGTGTGGACAATGCATATCCGAGACTCGTGGGGGTATTGTTTTTGGCCCTAGGGCTGGCACGATTGTATGGGGGACTGTACATCAATGAAAAAGGGGCATTCATTGTCTCCATGTGGAGTTGGGTGGTTGAACTGGTGTACACATTAAGTGAATTATTTCGCAGTCAATTTGTAGTGGGTGAAAATATAGCCGGACTGGTCATGGCCCCTTTGATGCTCATATGGTCGCTTATGTATTTTACCAAAAATTTTCGGGAGACACAGTAACCCCCATTGAAATGTAGCTATCCAAGCAGAAGTATAGTCCATTTTTTACGTTTGTAAATATCCCGTAATCCATGATACCTTCTTTGAACACTGAACTTACATGAATACGTCACATGAGATCTACGCTAGGCGCATCAACAAAGTGATCGACTATGTCAGTGACCACTTGGACAGGTCCATCCCTTTGGAGGAATTGGCTGGGGTAGCGTGTTTTTCCCCCTATCATTTCCATAGAATATTTGTGGCGGTCACCGGGGGATCGGTCAATGGGTATACCAATCGCATACGTTTGGAAAAGGTGGCAAGGGTGCTTCGGGTTTTCAAAAAATCCATTGCAACCATTTCCTATGAATGTGGCTTTTTCTCCCCTGCCACGCTTTCCAGGTCATTCAAAAACCATTTTTGGG
>JBFOLQ010000314.1:0-5108 GCA_040830145.1 Flavobacteriaceae bacterium
CGTAAGGTCACGGCACCAATATTCCCCGTAGAAGAGTAGTTAACGGATTGGCCTTGAAACCCAATATAGCTAATGACCAATGTTCCTGAACTACTGGAAACATCAATACTAAATCTTCCATCAAAATCTGTGGATACCCCATTAGAGGTTCCTCTCTCCATTACACTGGCTCCGGGAAGGGGATCTCCAGTCTCCCCGTCAACTACCGTTCCCGTAATGGTTCCCTGCGAAAACGCAACGGTGGCAAATAAAAACGCCACCATGGCTAAGTAGACTTTTTTCATTTTACTGTTCTTTTAGTTTTTGAGTTGTGTGCAAATGTTAGGTATTTAACAGACTTTAACATTAAGACAAGGTTAAATTACCGTGCAGTTTTTTACAAGCACATTTGCCGCGACAATGTATGGAAAATTTTTGTACGCTCCGTAACAAAGATTACCTTACGCCTTATATGCCCTTATCAATTGGTTCGTGGAAGAATCATGGTCAGAAGTAGGCCCTTCCTTCAAATCCTTTAGGATGGTCCCTGCCAATTGTTTACCCAATTCCACACCCCATTGGTCATAGCTGAAGATATTCCAAATGACCCCTTGTACAAAAATCTTATGTTCATAAAGAGCGATCAAGGCTCCAAGGGCCTTCGGTGTCAATTTTTGAATCAATAGGGTATTGGTGGGGTTGTTGCCCCCAAACACCTTAAAAGGTGCCAGTTTTTCCATTTCAGAATGGATCATTCCCTTCGTAATCAACTCTTTGGAGGCTTCCTCGAGGGTCTTTCCATTCATCAAGGCCTCGGTTTGGGCGAAAAAATTGGCCATAAGCTTGTCATGATGGTCCCTATCTCCATAAAGCGATTCCCGAAATCCAATAAAGTCAGCCGGAATCAATTTGGTTCCTTGGTGAATCAATTGAAAAAAGGCATGTTGGCTATTTGTCCCTGGTTCACCCCAAATAATGGTTCCGGTCTGATATGTGACAGGGTTTCCCGAACGGTCCATTCCCTTGCCATTGCTTTCCATAATGCCTTGTTGTAAATAGGCGGAAAAACGCGATAGATATTGGGTGTAGGGGATAATGGCCTCCGTTTCGGCCCCATAAAAATTATTGTACCACACACTCAACAAGGCGAGTACTACCGGGATATTTTCATTGAAATCTGTCTCTCTAAAATGAGCGTCCATCGCTTGTGCCCCGTTCAACAACTCCTCAAAGTTGTCATATCCCACACCCAAGGCAATGGATAGGCCAACGGCACTCCACAAAGAGAAACGGCCTCCGACCCAATCCCACATGGGGAATATGTTTTCGTCAGAAATACCAAATTCCGCAATTTTGGGCAAATTGGTCGATACAGCTACAAAATGCTGTGCTATATCGCTTTCACTGGCATGCCCCAAAAACCATTTTTTTATGGTCATGGCATTGCTTAAGGTCTCTTGGGTGGTAAATGACTTTGAAACGATGATAAACAGGGTAGTCTCGGGGTTCAAGCCACGCAAGGTCCCATGGACGTGGTCACCATCCACATTACTTACAAAATGGAGCTTAAGGTGGGTCTTATTGAAGTCCAAGGCTTCGGTGACCATCACCGGACCTAAATCAGAACCTCCAATACCTATGTTCACCACATCGGTAAAAGATTTGCCCGTAAAGCCTTTTTTGTACCCATTTATCACTGATTGTGAAAACAGTTTAATCTTTTCCCGGACCGCATAGATATCAGGGACCACATTTTCCCCGTTCACCATTACCGTATCCGTGGCTTGGGCACGCAAAGCGGTGTGCAATACGGCCCGTCCTTCGGTCGCATTGATGACATCTCCAGAAAAATAGCTTTCAATGGCTTCTCCCAATTGCATTTCCTCTGCTAACTTCAGGAGCAATCCAAGGGTTTCGCCCGTTATTCTATTCTTGGAAAAATCAACTAAAAAATCTTCCCATTCAATGGAAAATTCCGAAGCCCTGTCCGGATGGTTGGCAAACAGTTCCCTCAAGTGGGGAATTTGGCTTGATTCAAAGTTAGAGGTAAGGGCTTTCCAGGTTTTGGTCGTGGTTGGGTCAATGTTCGGTAATGCCATTATTCTTGAAATTCCATGGTCGCGATTTCTTCCTTGGGGGCCACAAGAGGATATTCAATACAATCCAACTGTTCTTTCATAGGGCCAATATGTGCAAAATAACTTTCTCGATACGGCTCGGGAATGGGCTCGGCCTTGGGCAGTTTCTCCCTAAGGGGGTCTACCTGATGGCCATTCTTCCAAAAGCGATAACAGACATGGGGACCTCCTGTATTCCCGGTCATCCCTACCCAGCCGATAACATCGCCTTGATTCACGTGTTCCCCTTTACGAACCGCTTGTTTTTTCATATGCAGGTATTGGGTTGAATAGGTACTGTTATGCCGTATTTTAACATAACGGCCATTGCCCCCCCTGCGGGTTGATTCGGTCACAGTCCCTGATGCCGTGGCAATAATGGGGGTCCCTATGGGTGCGGCAAAATCAGTGCCCCGGTGTGGGCGAACCTTATATCCATAGTACCGTATCCTTCTGCGAAGGTTATATCTGGACGAAATGCGGTAATTGAATTTTATAGGTGCCTTTAAAAAAGTACGCCTAAGATTGTCTCCCTTATGATCGTAGTATTCTGTAAAGGTATTGGTACTGTCACTTTCAAAGGCAAACGCATAAAAAGACTCCCCATTGTGCTCAAAATAGGCTGCTTGGATAGGGCCAACCCCGGCATAGATACTATAATTGATATATTTCTCCTCAAACACTACCTTAAAACGGTCTCCCCGTACTAAATGGTGAAAATCAACGGTCCATGCATACACATCAGCCAAGTTATGGGTCACATTATAGTCTATCCCCTGATCTAACATGGTTTCCGACAATGAACTTTCAATAACGCCCGAAACCTCGCGCTGCACATGTTTTACACTCTTCTTTTGGGTATAGGCCGTAGTGGAGTCCCTAAAATCCACCACTGTATAATTCACGGGGTCATTTTCATATATGAACACCTGTGCCATCGCTGAAGTATCCTTCGTCTTTAAGATAACATAGGGTTTGCCCACCACTATCTTACGGACGTCAAAGGTATCCCGATATGTTTCCGAAACGCGGAGTACTTTGTTATAATCTACCTTGTTCCGCAACATAAGTTCCCCAAAGACATCACCTCTCTTAACGGTATCATAGACAACGTTGAATTCATCAAAATCAAACCCATATTGTAAGATAGGTCCCTTTTTGACCAGCTCTTTTTCAGGAAGATGGTTTTTCGCGTAGTCGGTATCCCCATCCTTGCAGGATGCCCCCAACAACAATAGTATACATAATGCCCCCCAAATACCCCGCATATCTAAAATTTTGCCTTTTGGGGGTTAAAGATATGGTCAACCCATTGTTTTCCCCAATCATTTAACTCTTGTTTTGTATAAATAGAGGGGAAAAACACGATTTTTTGAAAACTTGGGGGTAGAAAATCTTTCCAGTTGGTACCCCCTGTAGCGCTTAACTCTCCCTTTTCCTTACCCAAATACCTATGTGCAGACCCCATGTGCATCAACGGCCAATTAACATTGGCATTCAAGTCCAAGGTTTTAAGGGCCTCAATCAATTCCGGGCTACTCCTCTTTTCCTCTGGAAGCTCCAAATACTTCTCGTAAATGGTATTTCCCCTAAGCTGTTTGGCAATACGCACCAATCGTGGGGTATAGCGATATTCAAATTGTTTTAAGGTCAAGGTTTTTTCACCAGTGGTAACATCCGTGGCCCCCTTCTTCCAATAAATACGTTCATAGAGCTCTTCAATGGAACTCCCAGATGAAAATTCACCCCGTTCCGTATGGTGTACCAAATGCTCCATGGGAGTGGCATAAATCTCAATCATGCGATATTGGGCCGATTGAAACCCACTGGCAGGTAAAAGGGCCATTCGGTACTTCAAAAACTGCTCCCTTTGCATTCCCTTGATCATAATGCTAAAGGAGGATATCAGCGCTTTATAATAACTATTGATTCTATGGGTTTTCTCAATAAAAAAATCGAGCTTTTGCGATTTATCATCCACGATCTGCCTTTGCTCATGCAGAATGAGCTTAAAGTACAGCTCGGTAATCTGGTGGTACATAATAAAAATCTCCTCATCGGGAAAATGGGTACGGGGCACTTGAAGGCTCAAAAGGGTATCCAAATGAATATAGTCCCAATAAGTAAGATAGCGTTGGTAGAGTAGTCCGTCTAGATAGGAGCTTAAATCCTGGCCGGAATCTTTGTATTTTTCTTCAAGTCTTAAGATTTGGGAATCAATCTTATCCTTTTTATCCATTAAGGGTCAGTCCATTATAATTTTAAACTGGTGCTTTAGCCCATTATAGCCATCAAGGTCGGCCTTGATAGATCCCACCGCCAAATCGGCCTTGACACGCACCGGAATCCTGTTCTTGTCGGTGGTCACCCACAAAGATAGGCTTTCTTGCTCTTTAAAGACCCTTCCAGACTGTACAAATGGCCTAAATTTATAACATTCGACCTTCCCATATTTTGTCTTGAGCACTTCAGTACCCATGTAACGCAGCTTGAATTGAAAGACTCCATCATCGTCAAAGAGCATTTTTAAACGAATGTCCTTTCCTTCAACAAGGTCAGCTTCATCATAGTAATTGCGAAGATAGTAGAAGGCACTCAGTAGATCCTGGATATTGCGTTCCTGCAATTCAAAATCCATGATCTTATCGTGTTTTTTGTCATGTAGTACCGCTTTGTCCACTTTATGGTCAAAATTAATCTCGACATCCTTGGTATAGCCTCCCTCGTTTATCTTACGGATAAACTTGTAGGGTTTACCGTCCTCTTTGTCAAAATAGGTTTCATATCGGTCGTCCACCTTAAAGAAAACGCTGGCAAAACCAGTGGTCTTACCTTCTCCCACCACATGATATACGGGCACACCATCAACCTCGGCATTTTTTACATGGAGGGTGGCATAACTGGCATTGAGCCAACCATAGTGCAAGCGGAACTTCAACCACTCCCCGGCCTTAAAGGCAGAATACCTCTCTTGGGCGTTTACCGAAACTGAAAAAAAGAGCAGTAACGAAA
>JBFOLQ010000315.1:0-5349 GCA_040830145.1 Flavobacteriaceae bacterium
AAAGGGATTCCCGTACTCTCCAAGTGTTGTTCATCTGATTTTTCTGACAGTTTGACCGCGTTATTTTGACTTTTCACAACAGATAAAAGGGGGACATACAACAAAAAATTTAAAAATATATAAAACCTGTATTAGTTTGTAGCTGTTTTCTGATTTATGAAGAAAGGAATTCACAAGAAGAATGATTATGCAACAGAAACCCTCCTCCCAACACTCAAATTTCAAACTATTCTCCCTCACTATGACCAAACTATTTTCCATCCATCTTATGGCCATCGTACTGACATCTGTTACGGTAACGGCCCAACATTCCAATTCAACCTTTTCATCAGGTATACATCCTAGCTCGGATTGCCTAAAAAGCACTCATAATACCGATGACGGTCGTAACGCCCTATTTGTGGATAAAACGATTAAGGATCACTCGCTAATAATGGAAGCGTGGAATCATGTGAACAGCGTCGGCAACGAAATCCACTTATTCTCCCATGGTCGAAAAGGGGAATTGTTCATTAATGATAAATGGCGAAATCCCAAGGAAATCGCAACATTCTTAGACAAAGAGTTTAACATCGCGGCATCCGGTCCAGAAAACATATATATATATGGATGCAATTTTGCTAAGGGTGAAAAAGGTCTTGAGGCCATACAGTATTTGGAATCCCAATTAAATGTTTCAATCACCGCTTCAACGAATATGACGGGGAGAAAGGGTGATTGGGAATTGGAAATTGGAAATTCAACAAATAAGATAGCGATACCCAATTACAATTATACACTTCAAAATATTGGGGGCACGGTAAATAGCTATGCCTCGGTAACTGGGATTTCTGGAACAACGTTCACCGTAGATGATGCAACTGGGTTTACGGCCGGAGATTTGGTGATGATCATTCAAATGCAGGGAGCTGTAATCAGCACGGATGATGATGAAGATTATGGAACTGTCTTAGATACCAATGGGGCCGGGAATTACGAGCTTTTGAATATTGCCAGTGTTTCTTCAAACGATATTTCTTTTGCAAGTGTTGCCAATTCATACGATGTAAACAATACCATTCAAATCATAAAGGTCCCCGACTACTCGGCCAACGCGCTGACAACGGTAACTTCCGAAATAACGGGTTTGGCCTTTGATGGGGCCAAAGGCGGGGTTGTTGCCATCAAGGCCGATGTTTTACAACTTGATGCCAATATCAACATGTCCAATGCCGGTTTTAGGGGAGGTGCCATCAATTTAACAGATGGTAGTATTCCCGGATATGTTGGTTCTTCAGGAGCACAAAAAGGTGAGGGAATCGCCAAATTTGCGGCAGAAGATAGAAAAAGGGGAAAACAAGCCAACGGTGGTGGTGCCGGAAACTGGATAAATGCCGGGGGAGCCGGAGGAGGCAATTTCGGAATAGGAGGAAGAGGGGGAGAATATAATGGATCCACCACCATTCAATCCGGGGGTGTCGGAGGAGATGCCTTTGGAGGATGTGGAAACGGTTTGGGAGGTCAGCCTCCCACTGTAATCAGACATCCCATCATGGGAGGCGGCGGTGGCGCTGGAGATAGTAATGACGCCGGTGTCAGTATAGGAGGTATAGGAGGTGGAATCATTTTTGTTTTCGCCAATGAAGTAAATGGAAATGGAGGAAGCATTGTGGCGAACGGCGAAAATGGCGATGCCAGTAGTGCTGGTGATGGCTCGGCCGGAGGCGGGGCCGGCGGTACATTCTATACAACCGCAAGCACTTTTTCAGGATCCCTGAATGTCACGCTTAAGGGAGGTAACGGGGGTAATGCCACCTCCAATCATTCCGCAGGCGGTGGCGGTGGCGGTGGTGCCCTATTTTTGGGCGCTTCCACAATTCCTTCTGCCATAACGCTGGATGCCACGGGAGGAAGCCACGGAACAGGATCAACCAGTCCCACTCCCCAAGATGGGTTTTCCGGTGGATTGGTAAATGTAAATCAGGTATTACCTCCTGAGATAGAGAATAATCAAACATTCTCCTTGGTAGTGGGCAATATTACAAATGGAGATGTGTTAAATGGCGTTTCCGATCCTGGGAACGGGATTGTCGATGCTACGGTAAGTGCTGGTTCTACCCTGGCCAATTGGGCCATAGTGGGGCCTTCAGGGGCATCAAGTATATTTCAAATCAATGCTTCCACTGGGGAATTGTCCGTAGCGGATGCCTCCACTTTGACCATACCGGAAGACTATACAGTGTACGTACAGGTAGAAAACACCACTGGGGAAATTTCTTGTGTGGTGGGGATTACCGTTGCCGTGGACTGTGAGTTCGGGTCTATAAACAGTGTACAACATGCCACATCGGCCTCCCCCAATGCCAATGCCAGTTGGGGATCGGTGGATGGAGCCGCTGGGGCACCCGACATTACGTCTTCGGCAACAGATGTCGTAGCCAATAGAACCAGTATATACAATACCACTGCTACCGTTTTAACCTATAATGACACCTTTTCCGGAGGTGCCGAAATCACCATCCATGCAAGAAAATGGAGCAGTGGCTATGCACGGGGCATGACCATCGCCTTTTCAGAGGATAATGTGACATACACCGCGGAATCCACAGAAATGACACCCTCGGCCGAGACTGCGGGACAATACGATGCCCTTACCTATAGTATTCCCAATACGGTTGGAAACGACTATCAATATATTAGACTTTCTCCGGCGGGGGGAGGTTCTTCCCTACTGCTCATTGACGCCGTTTCTGTTTCAAAAAACGAATGCTTTAATTGCCCCACAGGGATAGATGCTCCTGCATTGTCCTCAACGTCCATTTCCAATGTATGTCCGGTCAAAACATTTGATTTGACATCCATAACGGCCAGTAACGGATTGGCAAATACCACTTTGACATGGCATACGGGAACACCCGCTACAAATGCCAACAGCATTGTAGATCCCACGGCCGTTACGCATGGAATTTACTACGCTGCGTTTTACAATGCCGCGAATGATTGCTATAGCGGGGAAAATGGGGAAGGAACCACAATGGTCATCACCGAAGGTGACACCGACTGTGACGGAATCTTGGACATTACTGATATTGATGACGATAATGATGGGATCTTGGACACGGATGAATGCTCCCCTACCTCATTTCTAGAGCTTAGTAGTATAGATGGTTCATTTGAGTCCCTTACTGATGTTGCCTCTTCATCAGGTGCCAATTCAAACCCCCTTGCTACGGGATGGGCACATGCCAGCGCAAGTGCTGACAGCTGGATAAATACTGACAATACAGGGTCAGGATGGTCTGCAGGGGCCAATAATGGACTTCCCAACTCTCCAGATGGCGGGGTATATATCAGTGGTTCGGCATCTTATAGTGGTGGTGAAAGTATTGTCACCAACTCCTTAACGGGCATTACCATTGGTGAAGACTACGTCATTACCCTCTACCAGGCCTACGGTGGAGTGGTTGGAAGCGATATTATAGGAAACCAAGCACGGTTCAAGGTTACCTTGAATGGTGAATCACAATATACTCCCACGATGACATGGAACGGGGCAGGTGCCAATTCTTGGGAACAGGTTATCCTCGTCTTCACCAATGTGCAATCTTCCACGCCCTCGTTGGAAATAAGACCGGAACCCGTATCCCTGAACAGCTCTTTTGCCAATGGATATATTTCGTTCGACGGTATACAAATGTTGAGTCAAGATGCCTACAACAATCCCTCAACCTATTGTGATGAAGATGGGGACAATATTCCTAATGTCCTTGACCTAGATAGTGATGGAGACGGATGTTCTGACAGTGTGGAGGCGGGCAATACGACCGTGGCCAATAACGACATCTCCAATTACAATACTGGTGCCGACACCAACAACAATGGCTTGCTAGATCAGTTTGAGGACGGAACCACCGGAAATATTAATTACACAAGCACCTACGAGACCTATGCCCTTGCAGATTATTTCAATCTCTGTGCAGATACGGATGGTGACACTGTTTCTGACTTGGTGGACATTGATGACGATAATGACGGTATTTTAGATGCCGATGAAGCCCCCAGTTGCTACTATAGTGCTGCAGAAATAGAAAATGGGTTGACCCCAAGTGGGAGTGATTTTACGTGGAATGCCTCCTATCCCATTTCCAATGCCGTGGACGCTTCAAGTGCCACTTTTTCCCAATTGAATCCCCTCAACCAGTCCATGGTGGATATGACCATTGTAGAATACACCATTCCAGTATCTGCGAAGGTCTCTAACGTGACCATCTTGGCCACCTATATGTCCACCAACGCTTCCTCCACCTTCAAATTACAGGGATGGGACGGCACCCAATGGGTCGATCTATCCACGGCCATAAGCAATACGGGAACAAATGCCACCACTAATTTTATTACCCTAACCAATACCTTGGCCACCAATACCTCGGTAACCAAAGTACGCCTACAGGGAGTGGCTGGAAATATAAACTACGGGCGTATCTATGACACACAACTCACCCTAGGTGCCTTTCAGGCCTCCCTGCATCCTAAGCCACAAAGCTGTGCGGTTGATACGGATTCTGACGGTACTACCAATAGCTTAGATCTGGACAGTGATGGGGACGGATGTTCTGACAGTGTGGAAGCCGGAAATACCCCGGTATCAAGCAATAATATCGCCACCTATAATAGCGGTGCCGATACCAACACCAATGGGCTGTTGGATGCTTTTGAGAATGGAACCACGGGGACCATCAATTATACATCCACCTATTATTACGCCACCTTGGCCATTTGGAATGCCTGTGCCGATACCGATGGGGATGGTGTGGGTGATGCCGCCGATATCGATAATGACAATGACGGTATCCTGGACATTGTGGAGAACGCCAATGCCTTCAATGTCATGGATGCGACCTTTGAGAGTGCCTATGCCATTGGTACGGAAGAAACACACCCCAATGGGGTCTCCTTCAACATCGTGGGGACAAAGATGTATGTCATAGGGCAAAATGGGGACGAGGTGAACCAATATAGCCTAGACACCCCTTTTGATTTGACTGGAACCGTATCCTTTGATGGACTGTTCTCTGTCGCCTCTGAAGAGGCTACCCCTGAGAGTGTGATCATCAGTAATGATGGGACCACCTTATTGGTATTGGGAAGTACGGGAGACGACATTAACCAGTATGCCCTATCCACACCTTTTGATGTCACTGCAGGGGTCACCCTAACAGGCACCTTCTCCATTGCAACGGAGGAGACCGCACCAACTGGACTCCTATTCAATACTAGTGGTACCAAAATGTATGTCATAGGGCAGACCGGGGACGACATCAACCAGTACAGCCTCACCACTCCCTTTGATGTTACTGCAGGGGTCACCCT
>JBFOLQ010000316.1:0-7534 GCA_040830145.1 Flavobacteriaceae bacterium
GCCAACAAAGGGGGGCAGATTGTGGAGGCACGAATGAAAAAATTTGTGGACCATGATTCCGTACCGGTCTATTTGGTAAAGGATGGCAACGCCTCTTTCAACCTCGGCTTTTCCACGAATGATAACAGGGTACTCAATACCAGGGACCTTTATTTTGAACCCACCTTGACCAAGAATGGGGAGGTTCAGGTACTTTCCATGAAAGCGAGGACAGGTCCAAGCCAATATTTGGAATATCGGTATGAAATGAAACCTGCTGATTACCTCCTGGGTTTCACAGTGCGTTCCCAAGGCTTGAGTGGGATTATCAATGGCAATCAACCTTTGCAGATGGATTGGCAAATGAAGAGTATTCGCCATTCAAAGAGCGTGGAGTATGAAAACCGCTATACCCGGTTGACCTATAGATATGAAGGTGATAAGATCAGCAAACTTTCCCAGAGTGGTGATGACCAAGAGACTGAAGAGGATGTAAAATGGCTTTCATACCGCCAACACTTTTTTAGTGCCATCCTGGCTACCCAAAAGAACTTTCCGACAGTAGAACTTTCATCAATTGATTTGGTAGAGGAAGAGAGTCCCGATCAAGTGTTCACCAAGGAATATGGGGCAAAGATACCCTTGCAATTGCAAGGAGGTGAACTATCGGAAAACATGCATTGGTATTACGGTCCTACCGATGTGGAAATCCTGAAGGATTATCCAGAATATGGTCTTGCCGATTCCATTCCATTTGGCTGGGGCATTTTTGGATGGATCAACCGTCATGTGTTCACACCTTTCTATGGCTTTTTGAGCTCCATGTTGCCGCATGGACTGGCGATTATCCTGATGACCATTTTGGTGCGTTTGGCCATGTCCCCAGTGACGTACAAATCATATCTCAACCAGGCCAAGATGAAAGTTCTGAAGCCTGAGATTGCTGAAATCAATGAGAAATATGGGGACAATGCCATGAAAAAGCAACAGGAGACCATGAAACTGTACAACAAGGCAGGGGCCAACCCCATGAGCGGTTGTATCCCGGCCCTCTTACAGATGCCCGTCTTCTATGCCCTCTTTATGTTCTTTCCCACGGCATTTACCCTAAGGCAGAAATCATTCCTGTGGGCAGATGACCTTTCTGCCTATGATTCCATTTTGGATTTACCCTTTAACATCCCCTTTTACGGAGACCATGTAAGTTTGTTTCCCATCTTGGCCTCCATCGCTATTTTTTTCTATATGATGATGACCACGGGAAGTCAACAAATGCCCACACAACCAGGGATGCCCAACATGAAGTTTATCATGTACCTCATGCCCTTTATGATGCTCATCTTTTTTAACAACTATGCGAGTGGGCTCAGTTTGTATTATTTTATCTCCAACTTGATTACCATTGGTATCATGTTGGTCATTAAGAAGTGGATACTGGATGAAGATAAGATACATGCCCAGATTCAGGAAAATAAGAAGAAGCCCAAGAAGGAAAATAAATTTCAGCGGAGAATGCGGGAAATGATGGAGCAAGCCGAGCAGCAACAGAAAAAAAAGTGATGCGTTCCCTACCAAAATGAAGAAAGCTCCTTTTTGAGGAGCTTTCTTATTTAAGAAGGATAGTTTGGTCCGATATTGGTGCTCCAAAGGTGCGGTAATTTCCCTGAATGGGAAACATTAAGTTGTAAAGGGATCATATATGTATGTTTAAGGGCCTTATTTTGATGTTTACCGATTTAGGACATCATTTTTGACTGGCAGGGTGATTTCGTAATTTTGCAATTCAAGACGAGTTCCATAAGAAAGATATGTTCTGATGGAGCGGGAAGTATCAAATGTTGAAGATTGTTCCACAGAGGGAAATGGTTAAAATTCCTGTCTCTCAATTGGCAAGCTTACTAATGGAATGCAGGGCCTGTAGTTGACAAAGGGCAGGGGTACATTCCCATATATAATAGGTTAAACAGTAAAATATAGACGCGTGAAAGTGGTTGTGGGACTTTCAGGAGGGGTTGATAGCAGTGTGGCAGCTTTTTTATTGAAGGAGCAGGGCTATGATGTCATTGGCCTTTTTATGAAGAACTGGCATGATGATACCGTGACCATTTCAGAGGAATGTCCCTGGCTTGAGGATAGCAATGATGCCCTTATGGTCGCTGAAAAGCTGGGAATCCCCTTTCAGACCGTTGACCTGAGCAAGGAATATAAGGAACGTATTGTGGATTATATGTTCAGGGAGTACGAAAGGGGACGTACGCCCAATCCGGATGTGTTGTGCAACCGGGAAATCAAATTTGACGTCTTTTTAAGGATTGCCCTGCAATTGGGGGCTGACTTTGTAGCGACGGGCCATTATTGTCGAAAGGGTGAAATAGTGGGACCGGACGGTACTAAGACATATCAATTGTTGGCAGGGAAAGACCCAAATAAGGACCAATCCTATTTTTTGTGCCAATTGTCGCAAGAGCAGTTGGCCAAGACTTTATTTCCCATTGGGGAACTCCAAAAATCCGAGGTTAGGCGAATAGCCATGGAAAATGATCTGGTGACGGCCCATAAAAAAGATAGTCAGGGACTCTGTTTTGTGGGGAAGGTACGCTTGCCCGAATTTTTACAACAACAACTGAAGCCCAAAAAGGGAATCATTGTAGAGGTCCCGGATACCATGGATGCCTATGCAAGAACCCTTCCCGGTTTTTCGAAAAAGGCAGAGGAACTGTCCCACCATGCACGGAAAATAGAGTATTCCGTCTCTGATGGAAAAGTGGTGGGAGAACATCAGGGAGCCCATTATTTTACCATTGGGCAACGAAAGGGCCTTGATGTGGGGGGGACCAAGGAACCTCTATTTGTCATTGATACGGATGTTGATGAAAACGTAATTTATACGGGGCAGGGCAAAGACCATCCCGGGCTTTTTAGAAAAACCCTATTTGTCCATGATGATGAATTGCATTGGGTCCGTTCTGATATGGAGCTTTCCGTTGATGGAAGTTTACGGGTGGCAGCACGTATCCGGTACCGACAACCACTGCAAGAGGCCACTCTTTATAAAGTAAATGGGGGACTTTATGTAGATTTTGACCAAAAACAGTCCGCCATCACACAAGGTCAGTTTGTAGCTTGGTATAATGGGGATGAATTGTTGGGTTCAGGGGTTATTTCTTAGTGGATATGATATTTTCATCTTGACTAACATTTTCAAAAAGAAGTGCGTCTTTTGAGTTGTGGGTTGGGAGTTCAGGGTCATGGGTTCGGAATTAGGAGGAAACAGGGTAAATTTGAACAACGACCAACGAATAACACCCTATCGTCTAACATCCTAAATCTATCGTTAAATTATTCGTGTGAAACCTCTAGTACGGCGCAAAATTTTCAAAGGGGAATCTGTCACAAAAGGGGATGAATATAGAGAGTCAAGAGGATGGAAAAGAGAGGATGGACATATTTTGTATCTTATGTCCGGTTTGATTTGGATTTAATTTTTTTATCACACTTTAAATCAATTGTTTAATATAATTTTCTTCGAATGAAGAATAGGATAACAGAACTTTTTGATATCAAATATCCCATTGTCCAAGGCGGTATGATTTGGGCCAGTGGGTGGCGTTTGGCCTCAGCGGTCTCCAATGCTGGCGGGTTGGGCCTATTGGGGGCGGGCAGCATGTACCCCGATGTCCTGAGGGAGCACATCCGTAAATGCCAGGAAGCCACGTCTAACCCCTTTGGAGTCAATATCCCCATGCTGTATCCCAACATTGATGAGTTGATGCAACTCATAGTGGAAATGGGAGTCAATATTGTCTTTACCTCTGCTGGAAATCCTAAGATATGGACTCCTTTTTTGAAGGAAAATGGGGTGACGGTCGTTCATGTGGTGAGTAGTGTCAAGTTTGCCCTGAAGGCACAGGATGCAGGGGTAGATGCAGTGGTGGCCGAAGGTTTTGAGGCAGGGGGTCACAATGGGCGTGATGAGACCACCACCTTGGTATTGGTTCCCGCAGTTCGGAAGCAATTGAACATTCCCTTGATTGCAGCGGGGGGAATAGCTACGGGACGGCAAATGTTGGCTGCTATGGTATTGGGCGCCGACGCTGTACAAGTGGGCAGTCGTTTTGTGGCCTCCGAAGAAGCTTCTTCCCATGGGGCCTTTAAACAAAAGGTGGTTGAGGCCAAAGAAGGAGATACCCAATTGACATTAAAGGAACTCGCTCCGGTACGCTTGTTAAAAAACAAGTTCTATAAAGATGTCCAAAAGGCCTACGATGAATGCGCTACCCTGGAAGAACTAAAGGCACTCCTGGGGCGTGACAGGGCCAAGAAAGGAATGTTAGAGGGTGATTTAGAGGAAGGGGAGTTGGAGATAGGGCAGGTGAGTGCTTTGATTGACGACATACTTCCAGCCAAAGAAATAGTCAACCAACTGATGAAAGAGTATGCGTTGGCCAAATCGGAAACGCGTCATTACTGAAGCCGCAGCAAATGCTCAAATAAGTGGCTCACTATTCCCATTGCACGATCTACATCCGCAGGGGCAACATATACCACATGGTGTTCCTCCATCACTTCGGAGGGGCCTTCCGGGTCCATTACGTGAACAGGGCTGTTTTTTATCTGAACCTGGATGCCCATTTCCTCCAAATGAATTTTTAGTACCTGTATCTGAAGGGGGCTCCTATCAAAAACTTTATTCTTATTTGATTTTACAAAACTGATACTAAAAGGATGTATTTTTTTTAATATCCTCAAATATAATCATAAAATAAATAATTAATAGGAAAAAACTTTCAATTTTATTACTGAACTCAAGATGAGTTCAATGTTTTATTTTTAAGACGGTGTGTCTTCCTTAGTGTTGTTTCTGGTCCCGGTATTTCCTGACCTTTCCCGATATGCTTTTTCGCATTCCCTGTTAAAATAGGATTGAATGGTAAATTTTCGGTCTTCGAATAAAGAGGGGAGGATTTTAAAATGCTGAATACGGTCAATACGGAAGGCGCGGTAGTCTTTTCGCAAATGGCACCATGCAATCAGAATCCATTTGTTTTCCATGGAAAAAATGGCATAGGGCTCAATTTTTCGAAAGGTAATTTGCGGGTCATTGGCTTTACGATAATTGATTTCCATCTCCCTAAAATGTGTAATCGCCATTTGGATTTCCGAAAGGGCGTTGCTTGCTATGTTTTCTTGACGGGTATCAAAAACATGGATTTTATGGTCCAGTAATTCACTTTTTTCCAGGACAGAGGACCTAAATACCGATTTAATCTTCGTGAGGGCATCACTGAAATCATTGACAAAGGAGGAATCATTGCTTTTGCCCACCAAGTGCTGGGCCGTGATCAAGGCATTCGCTTCTTTCTCGGTAAACTGTATCGGGGATACCGTATATCCCTCCATTAGGGTGTAACCGCGCCCTTCCAGGGTTACCACGGGCACCCCGGCCCCAATCAATTTCTGGATGTCCCGATACACCGTTCGGATACTGATGCCAAATCGGTCTGAAAGTTCAGTTGCCGTCAAAACCCTACGGGATTTCAATAGGGTTAGCATATGGATGAGGCGTGATAATTGTGACATGGGATAAAGGTAGTGAACCCTGGGGGGTTCACTACCTTGTTTTTGGGTCCAGGGGTCAATTCCAGGAATGTAGGGCTACCTTATTCCCTTCCGTATCGATAAAATGGGCTATATATCCATTTTCACCAATATCGGTCTTGGGCATCACAATTTTTCCTCCAGCGGTTTCCACACGACCCAAAGGTTCCGCAAGGTCGTTGCCACCGTTCAAATATACCGTCACACCTTCCTTTGATGGAGCCAATCCTTCCATTTCAACGAGCCCTCCTCCTACGGCATTGTTATCATTGTCATACGGGAAAACCCCATATTTGGCATCGGGCATATGTGAATCCTGGATTTCAGTGGCCAAAACGGTACTGTAGAATTTTTTGGCCCTTTCATAGTTGGTCGCTGGAATTTCAAACCAGCTGATGGCATTTGTCATTTGTTTTTGATTTTAAAGGTTAAACATATTGATTCATACGAATTTAAAATGTGGGCACCATCGTAGTTGAACAAGGTATTTTCTGGCTAAGCTTCAGTGAGCTCAAAGTCTACCGTTTTGATTTCGTGTCCATTGACGATGATGGATAGCTGATGAAGGCCCGGATAAAACTTCCTGGTCGTTATCCGCTTAAAGGATTGTTTTCTGCTGATTTCAGTGGTTGAATGCGGGGGATATTCCCTTTCACTTATCATAAATATTTTTTTTGACAGGCTGCCATTGGCTTTTTGGTAATAGAGTCCGTACTCCAATCTTATTTTTGATGGGGAGCCACTGGTGTTCATAAGGGCAAATGAAAACCGCAACGCATCACCCATTTTAACCACCGGCGTAAGTATGGTATGGTTGCGTACCTCAATTTCATCAATGGAACCAAACCCAAATAATTCCATTACTTCGGGATTTCCTTGCTTTAATAAGGTCCTACAAGCATGTTTTACGACCCAATCCGTTGTTTTGGTATGTCCTTTCCATTTTTTGGCAAGGTGTACAACGGTCTCGGGGTTGTCCTTAGAGATATCATTCAAATTATTGGCCACACTTCTTCTAACGGATTCCCATGTGTCATTTTTTAAATTTTCCAAAATGGGTAGAATGGGCCCGGGATCTTTTTTGAATGCAGGGATGGCCATGGCCCAGGGCAATCTGGGTCGGCATCCTTCAGAAGACAGTCTTCTGACCATGGGATGTACGTGTGTTGACCATAGGCGCATCTGGTCAACCATTTTGTCTTGGGAATCCAAGATAAATGGCCTCACGGCAAATTCGCAACTGGTAAATTGTGTTATCCGTTCGAATGCGTTGACAGAGGTCGTGTAATCTTCCCTGCCGTACACCTCAATAAAATCGGGGAATATCATGTATTCAATACTTTCTTCCCTCACTCCCTTGTTTTGTAGTTGTTGGATGATTCGTAGGATGTTATCCACGTTTTGGGCAAAATCCCCCGAAAGATGTGCCTTTAAAGAAAGGGTTATGTGCCGCATCCGTTCCTTGAGGGCTCTACTTTCCCATGTGTTGTCCAGGATGCTTTGTACAAAGGAAAGCTTGTCAAAGTCAGGAATAATCTCGGTTATCACATCCGCGAATCCGTCTAAAAATTCCTGATTATAGATGTTTTTGAGTAATTCTGCCATTTGCTTGTTTTCCTCTTTTAGGTAACTATACTGCAAAGGTATTTGTGTGAATGACAGATTATGTCAGGGGTGGTGAAAAGGGAGTTTTTTTAAATAGGGTTCGTGTTATGCTGGTACCGGTAAAAGTGAAGTGTGGCCTTTGATGGGTAATGGGGCCTTATAGCAATCCCCTGGCCTTGACTTCCAGGTATTTGTTAATGGTATTGACGGTGAGTTTGTGGGGTTCGGTCAAAATGGTTTGGATACCGTATTTTTCCAACTCTTTTTGCATCAGTTTTTTTTCAAGATGGAATTTTTCAGCGATTGTTTTGTGGTAAATTGCCTGGAGGTCCTCGGCATCTGTGCCAATCAA
>JBFOLQ010000317.1:0-3632 GCA_040830145.1 Flavobacteriaceae bacterium
ATATTCGAAAATCGATTCTGATGTAATAAGGTTGCTATATCATCCAAAAATGCAACCTGGTTTTAATAGCAAACGGGCAGGAAGGGTAATAAAGAAAATTTTAAAAAACAAAGAGATTGATTTATCTGGAAGTTAGAGGATGAACTTGAAGAGTTGAAAGAGTGTGAGTATGTTCCCGAACAATGAAAAGGGCCCTTTGTGTGGCAAGGAAAAGTACTTGCCCATTAGGTTGGGTATTTATTTTGTAGGAATGGGCTGCCGTTTACAGGTGGCCTTTTTTGTTTGCTATTTGAGAAGATAACCAGATTACAAGTCAAGCAATGCAATAGCCAATGCTAAAGGTATAGAGTCCGGTGCATGATCTGGTGCGCTCCTTGTACCTAATTTCGGTTGTATGGGGTTTCATACTTTTAAAGATGGGGTTCGTTTTGCCATGTTCAATCTTTCCCAACAGCGATTATTTTCATGCCGCTCTCTGAAACCCGCCCATTGATTTTGGAAATAGAGTCATCCATTAAAGTGTCCAACGCTTTGATTTCCTTATCCAACTCCTTTGTGACTTCAATAAAAAATTGCCGTGCTTGATCAGTGGGCGGATAATCCCCACGTTGGGAATCGGTCATTAAAAAGGCCAAGCGGTTATTGATACGAATACCGTAGTTTAAGGGATCTTGATAGCTCTGGTTCTTGGTCATGTGGATGTTGTTTTCAATGCCATCCAATTTTGACTCGAATGTTGAAATCATATCTTTGATGTCTTTTTCCAAGGTCTTTTTTCCCTTGAGATACGCCAAATCCCTTTTGACGGTTCTAATATCGATAATGGCTGAATTGGCTCTACTTACTTGGTCCCGCACATCCATTAAAAAGTCAAATTGTTTTTGATAATCACTGTCCGTATTGGATAATCTAGGGTCTTTGGTTATGGTGAGCACCTGATCTAGTGTGCGTCCATTGTAGCTCAATCGCACCATATAATCACCAGGTACTGCCTTGGGGCCAATGTTGGGGGAGGAATAAAATACCATGCCCTTGAACGCCTTGTAACCCGGATAGCGCATATTCCAAACCAATCTATTTCCCCCTGATGTAACTTTTAAGGGTTTATCTGCCTCTGGATGTAATGCATTCTTTTTTGCCACATTGGAAAAGCGTTGGATAACCGAACCGTCCATCTCTAAAATAGCTATGGAAACGGTATCTGTTTCTTGAAGGTCCTGTATGTAGTAATTGATAATCGCACCATTCGGATGGTTTTCCCCAACCAATTTCATATTTGGTTTTCCCCATCCACCAGATTGTTGCATTCGATAGGCTTTGTCTGGCTTGTATAAATGGAACTTGGACTTTGTCATTTCATCCGATAGCTGATGGAGGGGGGTAAGGTCATCTATCATCCAAAAACTACGTCCGTGGGTGGCCGCAATCAAATCATTGTCCCGAACATGTAAGTCCCGAATCGATGTATTGGGGAGGTTCAATTGAAAAGGGGACCAGCTATTGCCATCATCAAAGGAAACATACATACCCCATTCGGTCCCGGCATAAAGAAGGCCTTCCCTGGCTTTATCAGAACGTATGGCCCTGGTATAATGATGGTTCTTAATTCCTTTGGTGATGCTCTTCCATGTTTTTCCGTAATCGGTGGTTTTATAAAGGTAAGGGGTATAGTCCCCAAATTTATATGAAGTGGCCGCAATATAGGCCGTCCCTTTTTTAAACGGACTGGGGTCAATACAGTTGATCATATTCAATTTTGGGCTGATGCTCAACGGAGGTGTAATATTCTCCCAATTTTCACCATTATCCCTTGAGATATGTATCAATCCATCATCACTGCCCACCCAAATAACACCTTTTTCCAATGGGGATTCATTGATGGCAAAGATGTTTGAATAGAATTCGGCCCCCGTATTGTCCTGGGTTATGGGTCCACCAGAAGACTTAATGGTCTCTGGTAGGCCTCGCGTAAGGTCTGGTGAAATGGTCTTCCAAGTTTGTCCTTCATTGGTGGTCACATGTAGAAAATTAGACCCAGCATACAGCTTGCTATCATCATGAATACTGAATTTAACGGGGAAATTCCAATTAAAGCGGTACTTCATAACCTCCGCACCGGAACCAGCCGGATTATCGGGCCAGACGTTTATGGAACGGGTTTGATCGACTGAATGGTCATGTCGCATCATATACCCTTTGTACGTTCCGCCATATACAATGTCATTATTTTTAGGGTCAGGGGCAAGATGGGCACTTTCACCTCCAGCAGAAGGTTCCCAGTCCCTTTCTGTGATGCTTGAACCTGGGGTACGGTGATAAATGCGAACCGTACTATTGTCTTGCTGTGCCCCATAGATTCTGTAGGGGAATGCATTATCGGTAGTCACGCGATAGAACTGTGCCGTAGGCTGGTTGTGGTAAGTAGTCCAATTTTCACCCCCATCATTAGATACTTGGGCTCCTCCATCATCGACAATCACCATTCTGGTATTGTCATGGGGGTCAATCCATAAATCATGGTGGTCGCCATGGGGTGCGTTCTTTAAGGTAAAGGTCTTTCCTCCATCAGTGGATACCCCGTAGCTCACGTTCATAACATACACCTTGTCTTTATTCTGGGTATCCGCATAAATGCGGCTATAGTACCAAGCCCGTTGTCGCAAGGCCCTATTTTCATTTATTTTACTCCAAGTCTTCCCAGCATCATCAGATCTAAAGACCCCTCCATCTTCAGCTTCAATAATTGCCCAAATCCGGCTTGAATCAACGGGGGAAACGGTAATGCCCACAATGCCCCAGGGACCTTTGGGCAAGCCCTGGCATGCAGAAATATCAGTCCATGTGTCTCCTCCATCAGTGCTTTTATACAGTTTACTGTCAGGTCCACCGCTATCCATTCGGTAACCGTTTCGTTTCATCTCCCAGGTAGCGGCGTACATGATTCGCGCATTGTTGGGATCAAGGACTAAATCCCCGGCCCCGGCCTTATCACTTTCATACAGTATCTTTTCCCAACTTTGACCTCCATCTTTCGAGCGAAAAACCCCTCGAATCTGGTTGGGCTTCCATAGATTTCCTATGGCCGCAACATATACCAAATCCGGATTGTTGGGATGTACACGAATCCTTGAAATGTGTTCTGAGCCTTCAAGTCCTATAAATTTCCAGGTTTCTCCGGCATCCATGCTTTTCCAAATACCATTTCCCGATGACACATTGCCGCGAAGTGTTTGTTCCCCCTCACCAACATAGATGACGTTGGGGTCAGATTCAGAAACATTGATGGCCCCAATGGAACCGCCAAAATAACCATCGGAGATACAGCTCCACGTATTGCCTGCATCAGTCGTTTTCCAAACACCACCTCCAGCTGTGCCCATATAATAAAGGTTGGGGTTATCCGGTACACCGGATACCGTTCCGGCACGCCCTCCCCGAAAAGGCCCTACCAAACGCCATTCCATGGAATTATACAAGGATTCAGGATAGTCTTTGGCCATCTCGCCTTTGGTTCTTTTGCGTTGGGCGTTCAAACTATCCACGGGAAAAACAAGTGAAAGACTTAGGAGGGAAAAGAAGAAAGATTTCATACTGTGCAGTTGTTGGTGGTTCTCAAAAATAACCGATCATAC
>JBFOLQ010000318.1:0-25629 GCA_040830145.1 Flavobacteriaceae bacterium
GTAGCGAGAGGGAGACTCGATAGACGAATTTCCATTTTCTTAAAAAAATGATAATCAGTTGTTTATGTTTTTCTATTTCTATATTTTTCAATTCATTTTGCGAGAATTTAACACGCGTTTTAGGTCAAAAAAAACGGCAATATAAATGCCGAATACCTTGGCTTACAGTAGCTTTTAATTAAAAACCTTAAAAAAAATAAGGTTTTCATATAGTGAGGATTCAAAAAAAAATTACTTTTTTTGTCACCTCCTCCTGTAGATAAAAACTTGATAACTTGTGCGGACTTTCCCCGACAGGCCGCCGTACCCTTTTTAATTTCATACTGTTAACTTTAAATATAGCAGTATGAAAAAAGTGTTTATTGGCCTTTTGGCCATCGCGGCATTGAGTTTGGGATCCTGTAGCAAGGATGATGATGATCAAACAGAACTTTACCAAATCGACAAAGGTGACCCACCCCCAAAAAACGGTATTGAAAAAGGCACGCCTCCGCCCCCTAACGGGTAGACGCTCACACTTCTTGGCAGGGGTGGTCTCGTGCGTCTTACTATTGGCCACCCCTTTCATTTTTTATTCGTACAGGTTAATTCCAGAAACACTTACTGAAACCAGTATTCTGGGCCTTACCATTGAGGCTGGGGCACATGGAAACCTTAATTACTATGCCTACTACTTCATTACCAAGGTAGTGTTTGCGGTGTGTTTTATAGTTTGGTTCCTAAATGCAAGGCAATGGTGGCGATGGGCCATCTTAGTACCCATTTGCATGCTCCTGTTCCAGATTATGGGAGTGGTGAACACCTCAATTGACTATATTGATGAATTTGATTTCTGGTATTCCCTTCCTGTGGTGCTGCCTATTGCAGCCATATTGGTAGGTGTGGCACTACGCTTATATAATAAAGTCCGTTTTCTTGACATAAGGGAACGAGTAGATGCTGAAATCAACACAGTTAAAAAGGGCCAGGATGAAAACCAATAGGTACATACACATAGTACGTGAGTTCAAGGCGCTTAAGGCTCGAAAGGCTCAAATTTCAAGTGAACAATATTTGAAAGAACTTGAACTATTGAAACAGGATATAGATGCCCAGCTGACTTCCCCGGCGTTAAATGCTAATGAAATTAAAAGTTTGCGGGGACTGTTGAAGGCAATTTAATGCGTCCCGTTTTCTTTGGCCCGTATGGTGGCACGGGTCTTTTTTATCTCTTCATCTATTTGGTCGGCTATCAATTCTTTGATAACCTCTGTGATGTTCCCAAGCCGTGAGTCCAGGCCGTTACTGATTTTTTGATCTATCAGGGCGTCAATGGTGTTTGATTTGCCATACGAGATGCTCTCTTCCATTAAAATGTCTGAGCTAGACTTTTTTCTTTCTCCTTTTCCTGTTAAAACCCACTCAATGTTATACTGAGGGTAGTTTTCCAATATTCCCGCAATGACTTTTGAGGAAGGGTAGCTGTTCTGTTTAATAAGCTTGGTTATGTATCCACTTTTAACTCCAAGACTTTCCTCAAAGCGCTTGTTATTGCCTCCAAGCTCTTCCACAATCTCCTGCATCCTATCTCCTATTCCCATATTAAATCACGTGTTAGTAAAAAAAATAACTAAATACTTGCATTAATGACTTGGTAGTGATATTTTCGTATACAGATTTAAACAAAACCACACAAATATAACCCAAACAGGGGAAAAAATGACTTTTAAGTCGATATGATTACTAAAGAAGAGATAAAAAATTATAAGGATATCATCGGGAAAAACTGGTCTCGCAAGATCTGTGACTTTTTAGACGAAAAAGGCTATCGCAGAGATTCCAATGAAAAGTACACTCCCCAAGACGTCATTAATTTTTTCAATGGCCGCTATTCCCTGCAAATGCATCTAAATGTGCTTAAGGCCGTGGAGTACTACAAGAATCTCAATGAGCAAATGCAAGAAGAGATTCAAAAAATGCACAAGAACTTATTTAAAAACAAAAAGCCCGAAGCGGCTACTTCGGGCGATAATCCATAACTAAAATCAGTAAGCATGAATCATGACAACAAATTTAATGAAAAACCCCAGAGTCGGGAAATGACACAGGCTGAAAAAAACGTGATTTTAAAAAAATTACTTGAGGATCCAGTATGGTATTCACGGTTGAAAACCCATCCCTTTAGTTCCGCTATTTCGTTATATGCGGCCTATTTACACGGCCCTTTGGAATCTAACTTTAGGGATAATGCGGCCCGTGTTGATCAAACACTGACCAAAATAGAATCTCAACTGGGCGCCATTATAGATATGCCTACCTTAAACGAAACTGAAAGGGATGACCTTATTTCGGTTCTTTCCCATCAAAAGGAAAGACTTCAGCATTTACGCAGACTTTTTAGCAAGGATAAAACCCCCAACACCATTTTTGGTTCTGTTGATAATGAACGGGAAGTGCGTGGTCGGTCCATAAAACTGGGTGAGGCCCTTGCGGTAACTGAAAAACTGGCTGATTACTATGATGCCCTTAAAAATGGAACTCCACTTCCCCAACGTCCTGACAGGCGATTGCCCTACCTATTGCGATGCAACGCCATCACCCACTTGCACTACGAGACTGGCAACAGGTCCTTAAAAGGTATTAAGGTAAAGAATTGGGCATTGACAGAGGTGCAAGTGGTCTACGCCTGGTTGCATGCCCACCATAACAATACAGAGCGGCCCATTCTGACCTTAAATGGGGTGAGTCTGAATTTTAACATTTTACAACGATGATTTTATTTCTACAGCGACTTCTGGCGGTGTGCATCTTCTTCTGCATTTTTCTTGGGATACCCATTGCCCTTGAATCCTGGTGGCACCTTCTATGGACCTGGTTAATGGCACTTGCCACCATGTACTACTTAGATCAACATATCAAACCATCAAATTGACATTAACTTCAAAATTCAGATACAATGATTCAACAACAAAGAAAACCTCTTGTAAAGAAAGTTATGGAGACCTTTGGAAAGGTTACTGAAACGGATGATTCCCAAGCGGTGACCACCAAGGCCATCCTGGGCAACGAAGAAATTTCCAGACTAAACAAACTGGCAGTGGAAGAAGGGGCGACCATAGCTTTAAAACGAAGTGGTGCTGGGATAAATATTTCGGTACGGTAAAAAAGCTCCCGGCCTTCGGGCCGGGACTTCCAAAAGGATGGTACGCAAGACCACTACAGAAGGCTATTACCTGTTAGGCAATACCTTCCTGATCAAGTTCAAACACCTTACTCCTACAAACAATTTCCTAATCATTTTAAACTGACCCAGGATACCTATGCCTAGAATTCCCGATGATATCAAGGCCCAAATACTAGACAGGGCCAGCCTTCATAACGTATTGAAGGAATACCATGGTCTCCATAAAAAGAAAGGGGCAAGTTACGTGATGGACTGCCCCAAGTGTGGTGTTAAGGACAAGCTGGAGTATTCAGAGGCCAAGGAAATAGCCAAATGCTTTAAGTGCGATATTGGTGTAAAGACACCCGCCAACTACCTTCAGAAGTTCCAGGGGTTGACCTATGGACAATCCCTAGAGGAGTTAGCACGTATAGAGGGGGTGGTTATTCCCAAGGGAAAACTGAACGAAAAGCGCAAGGCTTCACACCAAGTACCATATATCCAGGATTTTTTGGGGGGTTCTGGGCTTAACACAGGTGATATCACCGGCCCAGTATATGTAGATGAAGAAACACGAAAGGAGGTGCCATCCTACGTGTCAGGTACGGTGGATACGGCCTTTGAGATTGTCCCGGGTGACGATGTGATCATACATTATTATGATTTGGATGGAAGGCCCATGCAATACTACCGGAAGGACAAAAAAGGCAACCCGGTAGGAAAAAAACGAAACTTCTATCGGGTACGGTACCAGAATCCGGAACTGCACAAGGACAAGAATGACAACCCCATAAAATATCGTTCCCCCTTCGGCAGTGATACCAAGATTTATATTAACAAGTGGATCCGGGAAAAATACAAGAAGAGTAGTAAGATACAGACGCTGTATATCCAAGAAGGTGAAAAAAAAGCGGACAAGGCGACCAAGCACGGCCTTATCTCAGTGGGCATCATGGGCATACACAACATTGCCTACCAAAAACGTTTGCCGGTAGAGTTTGAGGCCATCATTAAACGTTGTCAGGTTGAGAATGTGGTGTTTGTCCTGGATTCTGATTGGGACCAATTGGGAAACCGCATTGATAGTAACCACTCCGCAGACCAACGCCCCAAAAGTTTTTTTAGGGCCGTGGTGAATTTCCGTAACCACTTCTATGCCTTTACCAATAATGACATATACCTGAACATCTATTTTGGGTATGTAAAGCCCAACCCCGAAAAAGACAAGGGTATAGATGACCTTTTGGTCAACTCGCTCCGGAATAAGGAGACAGAGCTTAAGCCCCTTTGCGAGGCGGCCCTCAAAGAACCCAAGGGTGATGCCACCTGGTTGCAGTTTCACAACATAACTTCCATGAGCGAATATAAGATCATGGGGTTTTGGCATTTGGGGAATGTAGATGATTTTACGGCCCACTACCGTGAGCGGTTACGTACCCTGCCCAAATTTAGGTACGGTAGTATTGAATGGCGGTACAACGATAAGGGCGCCCGTGAGTTGGCACAGCCCTTGATGCCACAGGATACCTTTTGGAACGAGGATATCAGAAAAGATGACCACGGCCGTATCATCAGTAAAAAATTAAGCTTTAACCATCACCGGTGCTACACTTTTTTAAGGAACCGCGGGTACTATCGCCTGGGCCAGCCCAACAATAGTTTTATCTGGATAAAGATTGAGGGAAACATCGTCACCCGGGTAGAGCCATATCAGATCAAGGACTTTGTCATTGATTTTACTGAGCAATTAAATAAGGAGGACGTGCTCAATATGCTCTACCGTGGGGGACGTATGTACTTAGGGCCAGAAAGCTTGGGAAACCTTCATTTTACAAACCTGGCACTCCATTCGGCCAGTAAGAACACCCAATACATCTATTTCAATAAAAATTTCTTTAAGATAACTGATGAGGGCATAGAGCTAGAGGAGATAAAGAACCTTAATGGCCAGGTGTGGCGCGACAACATTATTGACTTTTCACCCATAAAGACAGAACCGCTGTTGAGCGAGGTACATCAGATCAATGAAAATGATATCCGGGCCAATGAGAATCTGGCCAATTTTAAGGGGGAGTACTCTGTGGGTTTTTCTGAAAGTGGAAATCGCTGTCACTTTCTCAGCTTTTTGCTCAATACAAGCACCTTTTTTGGGAAGGACAAGAGCTTTGAGGATGCCACTTTTGAAGAGCGCTTTGAGACTACCCGTCATTTACTGTCAAAACTTACCGCCTTTGGTTATATGTTGCACAGGTACCGTAATGCAGCTGTTGAAAAGGCCGTTGTGGGCATGGATGGCACCATGAGTGAAGTGGGCAAAAGCAATGGTAGAAGCGGCAAAAGTCTTTTTGGTCTGGCTGTAGAGCAATTGATACCCACAGTGACCATTCCCGGGAAAAAGCGAAATCTGCTAGAGGACCAATTTTTGTTCCAGGAAGTGGACCAACGTACAGCTGCCATTTTCTTTGACGATGTACGTTCAAATTTTGATTTTGAGTTTTTGTTTCCCTACATCACCGGTAAGTTCACCTTGGAGAAAAAGGGAATGGGCAAAATGACCCTGCCCCGTGATTTTGTCCAAAAATTCTACATCAGCACAAACCATGCCCTACGTGGTGATGGGGGAAGCTTTGAGGACCGCCAGTTTATGCTGGGCTTCAGTAATTGGTACAATGCCAGGCACAAGCCCATTGATGACTTCAAGGTCATGTTTTTTGACGAATGGGACGAAACCCAATGGAACCTCTTCTATAATCTGGCAGCCCTATGCCTTCACCTGTACTTTAAACACGGCTTAATACCGGCGCCCAGTGAAAAGCTTATCAATCGTAAGCTGCGCCAGGAAATGGGCGAACAGTTTCTGGATTGGGCAGAGGAATATTTCAGCAACCCCCAGAACGTACAATGCCAGATTTATAAAGACACCATGTACCAAGCTACCCGCGGGGAACAGGATCACATGCAGCATGGCGATGGTTTTGTGACCAAATACCCAGGGCAGCGAAGGTTTACCCCCATACAGATTTTTAAGACCAAAGTAAAGCTCTATTGCAAGTACAAGGGCTTTGACTTTAACCCCTCTAAGAACGGGGGCGATATCAAAAAGGGCGGCAAGGAATACCTGGCCGTTTTTATTCCGGAAGAAGACTATGAACAAATTAAGGCAGAGCTACCGGTTGAGGATGAGCTGCCCATTTAAAACTTAAGCATGGAAGAAGACTTCTTAGAGGCTGTTAGAGCGATGCGCAAGGCCCAGAACAGCTATTTCACCACTAGAAAACGAGGGGCTTTGATTAGGAGCAAACAATTGGAAAAAAAGGTTGATGCCATGATAGATGCGCATGACAAAACAAAATGACCGCTAAAGATTTCTGCCTTCATCATGGGTTTACGGTGATTAGCGAGGAAGTTGATGGCCGGTTTTTGATCCATGTACGGGATGCCAACAGACGCATTTTTCCAAAAGGGGAACGTAGGGGCAAAATTAGAATTAGGCAAGAAAGGTTAGAGGACCATATCAAAAACGCGTATCAGCGAATGATGGACATGATTTTGGACAAAATTTATAAATAGGTGGATTACCAGGATTTTCTTAAAAACAAAATAAAGCTTTCCAAGCCAGTAGGGTTCAAGGTAACCCCTGCAGAGATATCCCCCTATTTAAAACCCCACAATCGCTTAATGGTCCAATGGTTGGTAGAGGGGGGCAAAAGGGCCTGTTTTGCAAGTTTCGGCCTCCATAAGACCGTAACCCAATTAGAGGCCGTTCGTGTCATTCGTGGCCGGGTCGGGGGTAAGGGACTCATTGTTTTGCCATTGAATGTGAAACAGGAATTTCAACGTGATGCCCTTGATATCCTAAAATGGCCAACTTCACCCAAGTTCATCCGTCATTCGGAACAAGCCACAGAGGACACCATTTACCTGACCAATTATGAAAGCATACGGGACGGCAAGCTTGACCCACGTTTGTTTTCCGTGGCTAGTCTTGATGAAGCTTCTGTACTTAGGGGCATGGGCGGCACAAAGACCTTTAGGGAATTTATGAGATTGTTCACGGGCGATGAAGGCCCAAAAGGTGCGCGTAGAAATGCTGATACGGTCCCATATCGTTTCGTCGCCACAGCCACCCCTTCGCCCAATGACTATATAGAGCTATTGGCATATGCTGACTTTTTGGGCCAGATGGATGTGTCACAGGCCAAGACACGCTTCTTTAAACGGGACAGTACCAAGGCCGATAAGCTTACCCTACATGCCCATAAAGAAGAGGAGTTTTGGCTATGGGTGGCTTCTTGGGCCTTATTCGTCTCAAAACCATCTGACATTACCGGTGACCCAAAGGATGATACGGGCTATATATTACCCCCTTTACAGGTGAACTGGCATGAAATCAAAACAGACCACTCCAAGGCCGGTACCGAAAAAAATGGCCAGGCCAAGTTGTTCAAAGATGCGGCCATGGGCCTTCAAGATGCTGCCAAGGAAAAAAGGGAAAGTTTAGAGGATAGGGTGGCCAAGATGATGGAACTGCGACAGGAGGACCCGGAAGCCCACAGAATACTGTGGCATGACTTAGAGTCAGAGCGCCGGGCCATAGAAAAGGCCATACCGGAAGCAGTAAGTATTTACGGCTCACAGGACCATGAAAAAAGGGAACGGGCCATTCTTGATTTTTCAAACGGACATATTAAAGAGCTGGCCGCAAAGCCTGTAATCGCCGGTTCTGGGTGCAATTTTCAGCGGTATTGCCATTGGGGCATATACCTGGGCATAGGGTTCAAATTCAATGATTTTATACAATCCGTACACCGTATCCAACGGTTTTTGCAGGGGCATCCGGTGCGCATTGATTTGATTTATACAGAGGCCGAACGGCGCATACGCAAACAACAGGAACAAAAGTGGCACAACCACGATAATCAAGTAAAGAAAATGGTTGAAATAGTAAAAAAATACGGACTGAACCATCAGGCCATGGCCAAAAAACTATCCCGAAAAATGGGGGTTGAGCGGGTGGCCGTTGAAGGGAAGCTGTATACATTGGTGAACAACGACAATGTGTTGGAGTTGCCCAGGATAAAAAGCAACTCCGTAGGGTTGGTACATACCAGTCTACCATTTACCAATCAATATGAGTATTCCCCCAATTATGCCGACTATGGACACACTGAAAGCCCTGCCGAGTTCTTTCGCCAAATGGATTATTCCACTCCGGAAGTGTTCCGGGTACTCATGCCCGGTCGTATCGCTGCCATTCATGTTAAGGACCGCATTGTCCCAGGAGGTGTAAATGGCCTAGGGTTTCAAACCGTATACCCATTCCATAAAGATTGTATTGAGCATTTCACAAAGCACGGTTTTGCCTATATAGGGGAAAAGACAATCATTACAGATGTGGTCCGTGAGAACAACCAGACGTATCGTCTGGGATGGACTGAACAGTGCAAGGATGGTACTAAAATGAGTGTGGGCATTCCCGAGAGGTTGTTGTTGTTCAGAAAGCCCCAGACAGATACATCAAAGAGTTATGCCGATATCCCCGTGGTCAAATCAAAGGAAGACTATTCCCGCTCACGCTGGCAATTTGATGCCCATGGTTTCACAAGGTCTTCTGGGAATCGTTGTTTAAGACCAAAGGAACTGGCCAAGTTGCCCCATGAAAAGATATTCAAGGCATTTAAAAACTACTCATTGAATGAGGTGTTCAATTTTGAGCATGTGGTAAAGATTGGGGAGACCTTGGATGCATCCGGTAAGCTGCCAACCTCTTTTATGTTATTGCAACCACAGAGCTGGTCTAATGACGTGTGGACAGACATTACCCGTATGTTGACCCTGAATAGTGCACAATGGAGCAAAGGGAAAGAAATGCATCTGTGCCCCCTCCAGTTTGATATTGTGGACAGGGTCATAGCACAAATGAGCAACCCTGGCGATATCGTGCTTGATTATTTCAGTGGCATAGGCACCGTGCCCTACAGGTCCATTTTGTTGGGCCGGTACGGGTATGGCATTGAGTTGGCCCCAAACTACTTCCTGGATGGCGCCCATTATTGTAAAGCTGCAGAGGCCAAAGTGACCATGCCCAGTCTATTTGACACCCTAAAAGAAGAATTAATATAAAACTACAACTATGAAAATTGTCATCAATAAAGACAACGTCAAAAAGCAGTCCATTGTGCTCCAGTTTGGCAAGCACAAAAGACCATTTTTAAGGGTTTCAAGAAATACCATCTACATATCCACCATAGCCGTGCGTGAGCTTGGGTTGGAAAAGGAGGATACTGTAGAATTTGTTTTGAACTATACTGATGAGCAACGTGTGTGGTTACGAAAAACCAAAGCAAAGAACGGATTTAGGAGTGTAGAGCATCCAACACACGGGCGCAAGTATCACCGAGTGATTTCAAATCCAATGTGTAGGCTTCTCAGGTACTTTTTTAACCAAGGGGACAATGCTCCTTTTCTGATTGGGCTTCGTTCTGGCGAAACCAAAAACCATATGCTATTGATTAATGACCCATTAGTGGAACTTAACTCGGCAACCAAATGAAACTCATACGGCGCATAGGGGCCTTGGTCTTTGGGGTTATTTTCTTGATATCCCTGGTATGCACTTTGCCGGTGGCGGCGCTATTGATACTGAACCATTTTTTACACAGAATACAAATTAAAAACCTGATATCATGGAAAGATCAGCACGGAAAAAAATTGAGTGCAACGGCCAGTGGGCCTTCATCTACGTAAACCTAAACGCCAAAAGGGAAAGACGTCCTCATGGAAAGACCTATCACCATATAAAAGTCAGTGGCCCCTATAATGGATATTTCTCGGAGGCCCTGGCAGATGCTAATGGTAATTTAGAAGACCATGTTGTGAAGCAAGAACAACTGTTTTATGACTGGGCATCGGATCCAAAGCGAAAGAGTGCTGAAGAAAAACTGTTGGAAAACTTAGGTTTTGAACTGGAAAAGGAAAGGATATGACTCTACCGTTTATGACCCATTGGGGTGAGGACATGCCAGAACATATGGCAGGGGGGTCAACGTATTTTGTTGAGATGGTTTGGTCCTCAATTGACGAACAACTGTTAGATGAATTCTTTTGGGACAACCACCATATCAGCTTTCATAACCGTGAAGAAATTTGGAGGCTTTTTGAAGCTGTGGATTATAAAATAGATTGGGATGCCTATGACTGTTTAGTTCGGGATGATGAAGGTAAAATCCACACTATCCGTTTTATGACACCAGAACGGGCAGCACAATGGGCCAAGAAGGACCGTGAGATTCATTTCTACATCAACAATAGAACACCAAGAGCATTTCGGTTTGCGCCCTTGATTAAAAGGAAAGGGTTTCAGAAAATCGAGATAGAGCACTCATTATCTAATCCTCCTATAGTAAGAGTTAAAATAGAAGGTAAACAACTGTGGACGGGTAATCCTTATGACAAATTTATGTCCGGGTCTTTTCCAATGGTGGATTTGGCCATTAACGACGGATTCGAGGCAATAGAAGACTTCTTCGCCTACTTCAGGCCTGAAAGGATAGCAAAGGCCCAAAAGGCCGGTAAAGATCCATATATCATTCATTGGACTGGAAAATTGTACTAAAAGATGAAGGTTTTAATTACACATGAAGCAAGTCAGACAGTCTGTCGTGCTTTTAGAGAATTGGGCCATGAGGCCTTTTCAAACGACCTGAAGGATTGCTACGGGGGACATCCTGAATGGCACATGAAAATGGATTGCTATAAAGCGGTTAGGTCGCAGAAATGGGATTTGATAATTGCACATCCAGAATGTACCAAACTTGCCGTTTCAGGGAATGCCACCTATGCTTTGGGTAAGGCAAGGTACAATGAAAGAAGGGAAGCGGCTAAATGGACACAGGACTATTGGAGCTTCTGTACAAGTAATTGTCAGAAGGTTTGTTTTGAAAACCCAATAGGGGTCCTCCCCAGAATGACCAATTTACCCAAACCTACTTACATACAACCTTTTCAATTTGGGCATCCGGAACCAAAAAAAACAGCCCTGTTCTTATTTGGATTACCCTCTTTAAAACCAACCAAAATAGTTTCACCTAAATATATTGTTGGGAAAGACGGGAAGAAATATTCCCGCCTTCATTACCTAACAAAACACTCGGCAATGAAATATTATGGACAGGATAGGGCCACCGTTAGAAGCCAGACCTATCAAGGGGTTGCCAAGGCAATGGCCCTACAGTGGGGCAAACACAATAACATTTAAATACACCATCATGATTAGAACCTATGAATATCAATACAACTGGGGCGAGGCCCAAGTAAAAATGCAGATTGACGATGAAAAATTGTCAAAAGATGACTGTAAGGATCTATTGAATTTTTTTACATGGAAATGGGACAAAGAGGCTGACCCCTATGATGAGCTGGCCCGGTTGTATTGCCGTACCGCTATAGTTTTTGCTACTGCCAATTTTCACAACACATATGGGGTGTTAAGGGACTTTGAAGAAGCCGAAGGCTACCCAAACCTGGATGGCACCTACGGGATTACCTTGGTTGATGTTGAAGGGATAGACCTTCATGAAATAGAACTTGAAAAGGTTGAATAATGTCAGCAGTACACAATTTGGGCCATTTCACGGTACAATGGATCCGGGCGGTAAACCGGTATCTTATAAAATCAAAAGAGGGCACGCCCTACTACACCAGCAATTTTAAGATTGTAAGGTGGGAATACAATAGGCGGAATCAAAAAAAAGAATGACCATGACACTTTGGGAATTTATGAAAGACAGGTGGGTGATAAAGAAATCACGTATTAAGGAAATGGGCATAGACCCTAACAAGGCGAGTGGAGACACCACATGGGACGAACTTGAGTGGTTGGCCAGTGAGCTAGATGTTACCGTAGGGGAACTAATTGAATATTGATTCTAAGCATGGAGGGAAACAAAAAATACCCACGACCGAGGTTGGCCAAGCGTAACGCGGCGGATTGGAAAAGGGTTGCCGAAAAGGTAGCCGAATCATTTCCGGATAACAAAGTTATCGTTACGGGTTATGGCCAACGTATTAAGGGAAAGAAAAAATCGAAATAGCTTCTAAACAGGAGTTTTTGAACTAATAAAATAGAATTTATGAAAGCTGCTATCAACTTGTTGAAAAAGGAAATACACGATCTTAAGCAACGGCTGGACTTCCCAGCGCCCAACCCGTATGGCAACCCTGAAATAAATAGGATAAACCGGGTGGCCAACGAACAGATATCCGGTGAAATAGCTGACCTAGAAGAAGCACTGGACTATTTGAAAAAGAAGCCATAAAACAGCCCGGTTTCTGGAGCTAAAAAGTTATTTGTATGTTTGTATCGAAGCAACGATTTAGGAGCAATCCGAAATCAATTATTTACGATAAGCCGCTGCCCAAGGTGTTTCCTAAGTGGTAGCAGATTAAACCGAAAGGCTGCACTCCGATCCTAGATCGTTGCTTCAGCCCTAAAGGCAGCGGCGCATACAAACACTTTTCGAGATGAAGCAAGAAAAGGTAATCACCGTGGGCGGTACCACCTATTGGGCCGTAACCCCCGCACAAAAAGAATTGTTAGAGCTTTTACGGCACAACAATGCCGAGCGCCACTACCAGGCATTAAAGAACGTACACCACCTGGCCACCTATTTTTCGGACAAGGACCTTATGGTACTATGGCAGCACGGTTTTGTACAAGATTTGTTAGATGCCATTGGTAATATCAAAACAGAGCATTTTATACACACCTTAAAAGAAGCATGATATGCCCATTAAAAAAGAACGCCATAAGGCCATTGTGGCCTTTTTGTCCCAGTTTGGCCCGGTAGTTGCCAGTGGTATTGGCAATGTAGACCAGGAGGTGGCCAACCTATCTGTGACCACCGACCATTTGCCTTTTCAAGCACTGGAGAACATAGCCGCGTTTGCCAAGGCCATGGGCCAACAATATGAGATTGCGGCAGGGCGCTCAAAGCTCACCCTCCGCTTTCTTTAGTCCGTAGGACATTGCTGCCAGACCGCTTTTGCGGTCGAAGTTAACCCCAAGCCCCGCACCGCGGGGCTTGTCCTTTTAGTACTTTTTACACTCTCCAATTTCCTTATTTCCCCCTGTACCCCCTTTAAAATATAGGAATTAAGTGGTGCAATCATGCGGGACATAGATATATAGTCTCTTTTTTTAAAGTATACTTATTAAATAATTACAAGGGGGCTGTGCATTTGTGCACTTTTAGTGTAACAATCTTTTAACTAATGAGTTATGGCGCACGATTGGCGCACGATTGTGCACGATTTACACAAAAAACGCACGATTGATTTAGTTGTGCGCCCCTAGGCCCAATCGTGCGCCGTTGTGCATTAATCGTGCACACTAAAACCCCTGTATTTACGGGGTTTCCGCAAGTTTTCTTTAACACTTTGCACAAGTGCACGGCTTATTTGTAGGTTTTTGGGAACCCTGTTTTCCCTCTTTTTGGTTTCAGAAAATAGTCTGTCCTTTTAAGCCCATGGCCGTGCGCCTATACTTGTGGTATGGATTTGGCCACAAAGAACCACCACATTATCAATACCATTTGTAAGGTGCGCATTCGCTCAGTTGATAAGGTGGTGGCGCTTCCTTCCCTGGCAACCCTCTACCATACCCCTTCCAAGATCCGGCTCTCAATCCGTAGCAAGCGTACTGCCAATGGCAATCTGCACAATAAGTCCCTGCGGTTGACATACCCGGGCCTGTCACAAACAGACTTTGCCCAGTTTGATGCTTTGATAAAGGGTGTGTACCAGGTGATGGTACAGTTAGAGAATGGGGAGGTGCATGAGCTGGCCTCCTCACAGTTTCCCATGACCGTCAGCAGCAGCTTTAATATGGATGGGGGGCATGAGCTTACCTTCAGTGTGTCGGCGCCCTTGAGCATTACATTCATAGGTACAGATTCTGGGAACCTGGCTGGGAAGCCGGGACTGTTAGATGAACAATTTGATTATGATTTTGATTTTAACCTTGCATAATGGCATCTAGGCGCGTCACATATAAGTTTAAGACCAACAACCCCGCAGACCCAACCGATGTTCGCAAATTCTTGGCAACAGAGGCCAATGAGGTAAAAGAGGCCATTAATGGGCATGCGGAGGATATTGATCGATTACTGGCCGCTTTGGGCATCAATGAGGGCACCAAGAGTATTGGGGAGTTTGAGACCTTGGCCGTACTACAGGCTGCCTACCCAGATGGGGCCGGGGATTCATACGCCATTATCAATGATGGTATTGGCACCCCCCAAGTGGCCACATATAACAGTGGTACGGGGCAATGGGAAGTGGCTACCCCAGATGACCCATTGATTTGGGTCGCAGACCACGCCTCTTTGCCCAACCCGGGTACCGCAAACCGTTTGTACGTAACCTTAGATACCGGCGCCATGTATTATTGGGCTTCCGGCAACTATACGGTGGCCGGCGGCACGCCTCCGGAAAGTAAGATAAAATGGATTGCCAACAGCGGTCGTAACTGGCGGGTCTTTAAGGCAGAGGCCAACAATGGTGCCGGCCTTGAGATAGGGGACGAAGTAAACCACCGTATGGTGGCAGAAAAAAGATTGGTGGTCGGGTATATCCTTGACCCATCCCTTACCCTCCCAGCTGACTTTACGGATCCTGCAAAATTTGAACGCTACATAGACACCAAACCCATGTTATGACAGCAATTGTAATCACCATTATCAATATTGCCTTGGTAGGGTTGAATTTTCTCATCTACCGGCGCACCAAAAAAGTAGGGGTGAACCCCAATTTACATTCACTTCCAGTGCATACCCAAGATGGTCATGGGGTGGTCATAGAGAACAAACAGGGAAAACCTGTGGCAGAATTTAAAAAAGAACTACAATGAAAAAACTGGTACTATGTATTGTTTTGGGCCTATCAATGCTTGCGGGCCATGGGCAGTTTAAACTAGATGCCCTAGAGTGGCAGGGAAAGGTCACTACCACCGTACGGGATGCCTATGTGGTGCCCACTGGTGGGGTATACCTCATATGGCATACCAATGCCGCCCAATTTGAATATGCCCAGGATGACCAAGTGTGGAAGGCCTTGGCACTTAGTGCGGCGGACCGCACCAAACTCAACAACATTCTGATTACCCAAAACGTGGACCTAGATCAGTTAGAAACTGATGTGGCCGGGAAAGAAGATGCATTGGGCAACCCCAGCGCAGATGGCCAAGTACTTTCTAGTAGTGCTGCAGGGGTCCGTAGTTGGGTAGACCCTTCAGGGGGAGGTGGTACTGATGACCAAACCATTTCCTTGGTCGGAAGCACATTGACCCTTGAGAATGGAGGTACGGTTGACCTATCAGGATTCCTTGATAATACCGATGGGCAGACCATTACAGATTTGAGCCTTTCAGGCAATACCATGAGTATTTCATTGAGCGGTGGTAACACGGAAACTGTTGATCTTTCTGGCCTTGGAGGCTCCGGTAACGTATCTGCATCCTCGGACTTTGGGGCAGATAAAAGAGTAATAATATCCAAAGGAACTGGTAAAGAGGTTGAGGCTAGTTCTGTTACCGTCAATGGCAACAACTTATTGGTCCCTGGAAATATAAGTGCTTCATATGCTAACCTGTCAAATGACTTAAACTTCGTCAGCAGCGACCCGCTCCGGAGGGATATAAATGGAGTGAATAGACTTGCGGCCAGGTACCTTGACCTGAACCCCACCACTGATTTTTCAGGAGAAACGGAGGGGGATATAGGGTTCCACTCAACCACAAAAAAATTTAGAGGTTATGACGGAACGTCCTGGAAGGATTTTGCCCAGGATGCGGATGTGGTAAAGCTGACAGGGGACCAAGGAGTAGACGGAAAAAAGACTTTTTTTGAGGCGGTACGTATTGACCAAAGTCAAGGCTCCAACAACGTAAACCCGTCGAAACTTTTGGTTCGGCTTGGATCCTCCAATTGGGCCGGGGTTGCCCCCGATATAGGCTATGGCGGCTTTTACTTCAATAATGACGGTACATTTAGGCTTATGCGGTCCACTGATATTGCTAGCACTACCGTAAATCTTGGTATAAATTGGAATGCCATGACCACAAGTAAAAATTTGATTTTTAGTGACAGTGACATTACTTGGGGTGGCCAAAGTCTTTTGGGGGGGTCGGGTGGCGGCTTGACAACCGAGCAATCCGAGCGTATCAATAATGCTGGACATTACAAGATTTTTAACAAGACAGGTAACAATGCCATTAGCCAGGAGGATTTTTACCCCACTTCCGTAGGTGACCGTGGAAAAAAGGGAAAAATATACCATGGGGCTACTGTGACGGATACTATCCAGGTGGCCGACTTTCCGGGTATCGGCGATATTTTGCCAATATACCCAAATGGTCACGGTGGTAAGATTGTCATTGATTCAAACGAAAGTACAGTGTTCAAAAATTCCAGTGGTGAAACTGGGGACGAAATTACATTGAGTTTACATGCTCCAGTAATCTTGGAAAAGACTGCTAATGATACTATTTCGGTATGGAGCAAAGGGTTTACTTTGGGCACACAAGTTACTGAGCTATATACTGTAGCAAATTGGCTATCTACTTCAAGCTATGAAGCTGATTCCAACACCGGGCTTGGTACTGTGGGTGTCACAGTGGCCAGTGAAACAACGATAGTGGGGGAAGGTTCATATTCGGTTGCCATAACATCCACTGACGGTGCTTCCGATAGGATGGAGGTTGACATTACCCTTGAAGCCAACACAACATATGAAATAAAATTTTATGGGGCAGAGGGCGCTAATGCAAACCTTACCACAAATGCATTTGTTGGATTTACAAATAGTAGCCCATCTTGGACCCCTGCCATTTCAAATTCCAATGGAACTATGCAGGAATTTACGGCCATTTTGACCACTGATGGCACTACTTCACAAAAACTGAGATTTTACAATAATGGCACCGCCGCCACAACCGTATATGTAGGTGGTCTTTCAATCACAAAGCAATGAGGCGAATAATTCAATTCTTTCTGGTATTTCCCTTTTTGCTACATGGGCAAATTGTACTTGACAATGAATATGCATTTCATGGCGCAGTAGGCTATGGCCGTAATGCAACGGTAGGTCAACCTGCCAGGACAATATACAAGGTCACAAACTTAAATGCGAGCGGCCCAGGAAGTTTTGCCGATGCCGTCAGTGCTTCAAATAGGGATGTAATTTTTGATGTTGCTGGCACAATAACTGTTCCCAATATAAATTCATCGGCCCCTAACATAGTGATTCACGGCCAAACTGCCTATAGAAATGGCGGTCAGGGAATCACTTTAAAAACGGACGGTACCACTGGGGCACAGGTTCTTTATATGTCTGGAGACCATGTAGCGATTCGCCATGTACGCATTAGGCGCGGCACGGGGCCTGTAAATGAATCATCGGGTGATTGTCTCAATGTCACTGGTTCTAATGTTATTCTTGACCACGTAAGTGTAAGCTGGGGAACCGACGAAAATATAGGAGGGCAGACCACCAAAAACTTTACAATGCAACATTGCATAAGCAGTGAGGCTCTTTATTTATCGACTCATATATATACAAATGATTCCAATCACGATGAATATCAAACTGGACATAGTAAAGGCGCATTATGGGGCAATGCAAATGACAAGCTAACGATTTACAATTCCATTTTTAGTCATAATGACGGGAGAAACCCCCAGATAGTAAGTGATGGAAGGTTTGAACTGGTCAATGTGATTTCTGCGCTAAACCAAGCGTACCACATTGGGAGTTTAAAAGGCATCACTGCCAATGGCGCGGAATTTAACGTTGTAAAATGTCTTACGGTCCCTGGGGCCGGATATAAAAATGGCCGCCATGAGATACACACATCAGACCATTCAACGGCGAAGTTTTATTTACAAGGAAACATAGGCCATAAACGGACAAGCGACTCTCAGTCGGAGTGGGACGCTATCGGAAACAATACCAGTGACATTCCTACCAGTGCACAAGCCACTACTCCATTTACAACCAATATGAGCGGAGACTACGCGGCTCTCCCTGATGCTAATGAATTGCTTAGTGCTGACAACATGGCCCAAATGGGGGCCTATCTATTTAGGGACTCTGTGGACGAAACTATTATAGATGAAATCATTAATGGCGGTAATACCACGGCCTTAAATGTGTCTGATGCGGCCGGGTATGATGGTCCAAATTATGTCGGTCAGGCGACCTATTACGATTTTGTCAATTCTGTGACAGAAGCCGGGGGCTGGCCAACATTAAGTGGGATGTCATCGGTGCCTGTAGATGTAGATAATGACGGAATAGAGGATAATTTTGAAGTGGCCCATGGTATTTCGGATGCTACGGCCACCAAAGTTAACTGGACATTTGGCGATGTCACAATAACCAACAATGCCGGCTACACCAATTTTCAAATGTACATGATGTTTTTGGCAGGGGACTTCGGAGGCCAGGGCGAGACCAATTCAAATAATGAAGAAGAATTTTTTAACCTAATCATTGACCACTGACGGCCTTGGGAACGTGGTGCTTGAAAAACTAGAAAGGTATGGTGAAAATTAAAGAAGGAAAGACCGAGTTTGCCGGAATTGAAGTTGAAAACCGTGTGATACGGAGATTCCTGCGCACACTTGCCGCAATTGTAATTTTGTTTGTCTTGGGCCTTACAGGTCACAGTCGGGCAACTACCGGTGACTGGAATTTTACCGCTGATGATGGCGTGGTAATTGGGTTGTCTCTTGGGCTTTTGTTGACGATTGAAGGAGTACGTGCATTTGTAACCAGAAAACTAAGCTGATGGTATTCACGACCGTTGTATTGTTTGTGGTGGTTTTGGGCATGGCCATAGCTAAACTAAGGCGTATTTAAGTGGTGTTCAAGATTCCCAATTGGGTGGATTTCATAATCCAAAAACAATTGTATTTGCTTGTTCCCCTGGCATTATTAACTGGGGCAAATTACTATAAGGACTATGAAATAAAATCCCACAAGGCAGAAATGGCTTATCTGCGCAAAGCCAATGAAATATTGGTCAATCAGCAAAATTATGCCGGTCTTGACATTAACAAACTGGAGCTTTCCGTATGGAAGAAGCTTAAGATAGGTGGTGATTTTGTGATGGTGTGGCTATCGAGTAAGTATGACAGCCGGTTTTTGCAAATGTTCGGGATTCCAGCAAATAATTACCTGGGGCAGACAGACTATCATATTTGGCCGGAAAAACTGGCCGATGAATTTTGGGAAGAGGATATGCAGGTTGCGCTTACCGGTGAGGATCTATACGGCATAGGAAATAGCCCAGACGGGAAAAAGCTATTGATACGAAAATGGCGGGTGATTGAAGGCAACAGTGTTTATGTGATGGGGATGGCCATAGATAAAGATGAAGCTAAAGATTGGTTTAAAAAATGAAGACAGTATATATCATCCGAGACACTATTGGAAGAAAACAGAGCACGGGTGCTCATTTGGTCATCAATGAAAAAGGTGATGTGGTCTATGATGGTCAAATCTTAGAACTTGGTTGGCTCAATAACAGGCGAAACATTAGTTGTATCCCAGAAGGGATATACGAATTAAGATTAGAACGGTCCCCAAAATTCAAAAGAAAACTTTGGGAAGCATACGGCGTGCCAAATAGGTCTGAGACAAAATTTCACAACGGGGTTACATATAAACATTCCAATGGATGCTTTATTCCAGGAAAAACCCGCTTTGATTTAAATGCAGACAACCTTGACGATATGATTAACAGCAGGGATGCTCTTGAAGAGTTTCATGATGCAATGGGGGAAGATACCAGGGCAAGACTTGTGATTATAAACGATAGGCAAAATTGAATTATGAAGGATAATCCAAAAAAATCTAAAGGCCAATTAAGCAAGCACCCGGTTAATAAAAAAGTACCGCTCAATAGGAGAGCTGTAGTTGTCATTGAGCCTGATTCTGAAATGAAAGTTGAGATACAAACAGGGAGCGTTTCAGACTTGGAAATGTATATGTATTTAAGGGATATGACCCAACATTTTGCTAGCACCCTATGTGCAGATGCCAAAGAGGCCGTTGGTGATAGTCCCGAAGAACAGATCAAATATTTAAACTGGAGGATTAAACAGTCGGGGCTCAATAATTGAGATGGTAAAAAATATTTTCATATCCATATTGATCCTTAGCTTTCTGGGGAGTTGTAGGATGCTCCGAACGGCGGACAAGCACAAAACTGCAACTGAGGCAACTGAGCAGATAGTGACCAAAACAGCCAGAAAGGGCGATACCGTAACATTCTACGTACCAAGAGTGCGGTATAAGGATACAACGATTAGAACTGTCAATAGAGTGGGCAGCGTCATTGAAACACGCTATGACCAAGATGGTAATATTGACCTTATCAACTGCCTTACTTCGACGGTTGATGAAATGAGGGAAGAAAACCGTCGATTGTTAGAGGCGGTGTCTCAAAAGAATGTTGAATCTGAAAAGGAAACCCAAGGAATCAATATTAATATAATAGCGATTGCCGCAATGGTCTTGATTATGTGGTTTCTTGACAAACGTATTCCTAGCGCAAAGGGGCCAACAAACTAAAGATACCCCACGGCCTCCCCTTGGGACCACTTATTTTCCCACGACATTTTCTCTGGGCTTTTTTTAGAAATATGGAGTAGTAGGTATCTGTTTAGATTCCATTTAAAAAAAGCTCGACTAGAGGTCTTAGACCGGCGCGGGTCGGGTTTCCATATCTTTTTTAACCGCACTGTCTTGCTGTAGAGCGAATCGGCGTAATCCTCAAACTCTTTTTGGTTTTTGAATGTCATGGGGTCAAATTAATAAAATTTCTGAAATGAAAAACCCCGCTAGCTAGACGGGGCCACTCACTCTGTAAATCCAAAAATTTAAAAAATGAAACTATTGTCCTATGCTTTTTGGGACAAACCCGTCTTTTCTGGATGGGTCCATGGGGTTCTTCCAAACTTTGTAACCGAGATTCAACATCTTGTCCGCATCACCTCCATGAACCAAAACACTGGCCATACGGTCATTGCTATGTCCACAACAACAGCCCTCTGTACGGACGCCCATTGACCATAGGCACTTGATTTCCTCTACTAGACATTTGTCAATACAAACTGTCTCCCTCTTTTTGTGGCCAGGGGCATTGTACCTTAAGTCAATTTCCGGTGGAACGCTTATTACAACTTCTTTGCACTCACACATAATGGTAATTTTTAATGCCCATCCCCTCCTTCAAGGATGATGGGTAGGAACCTGTCCACAAGTTCATCTAAAGCCTTTTCATATGTTTCCTCCTTATCTGGGCTTTCACTCCTTTGCCAAATCATCAGAAAGTTCTCCAATGATCTCGCAAACCGTTTTAGTGCTGCTTTCTGTTTTTTTTCCATGGGACCAAAGTACAGGGAAGATTTCAGGATTCCTTACGGGATTCCGTAATACAGATTGAAAACAATTGTTACTTATAAGTCATTTTGATAACTTTGAGGTAATGAAATCAAGCTATCAAATGATTCCCTTTCCTGTTCAGGAATATCTGGGCCAGTACTTGGCTTTTGTCCTCAATCAGAAAATGATATCGGAAAACGGAGTTCAATCTATTGTTGTTGATCGACACACCGAATTGGGCCGGATTATTTTGCAATCCCTAGAGGTGTCGTACAAAAAACCAGTGCCACTAAAGGGAGTACTACATATACAGGTAAGTCCGTTTGCTGGTAACAATTACAATGACACACCCAATGGGCGTAGATGCTTTTACACTATAGGTCCAAAAGCGTACCGGTCGTTGTCTGATTGGCTTAAACTGGATTTTGAGGAGGCCGTTTTCAATTACAGCCAAGGTGCTGAATTCGCCCACAAGGTCAACGGATGGACCCCTGACCAAAAACGCAAGGGCATTCGCAAACGCGCCATTCTTGAGTTTTGCAAACTCCATGGTGTTTCACCTGATAAACGAAGCTTTGATTCACTCTTTAAGATGGTGCAACGCCGGTTATACAGGCGTAAAAACAATAGGACTGCGGGGCTTTCTCTTTTCGCCCAAGGTCTGTCCTATTAAAACAACCCCTTTTCAAGTTCACTTTTCTCTTAGCGAAACGCGCCTATTATTTGTTAAAAGTCGCCATGAAATAATTGTTCTACTGCCTGTCCTTTTAACGAAATGGGGTTAGGGCTATACTTGCCTTAAACTTCAACACCTCATAATGTCCCAAGAAAGGACCATTGCAGAGATTCAGAAAGGATTGTGGATGATTGTTCCCCACATGGCGGCCAAATATCTGAAGTACGCCGGCGAAATCCTATCTCAAAAACCATCATTGATCAATAGCAAGGAAGTTCAAGGCGGTTTTGTTCGTGACGTGATAGATCCAGATGGTAATGTGGTGAACATTAACCAGGATGAGCTGCCTCGGGACAGTGTGGGCATCATACGCTGTGTAGGCCCTATGTTTAAGTATGGGGGCTGGCGACATTGGGGGAGTGATGAACTGGTAGCCTTTGCTAGGGAGTTTGACAACCATCCTCACATTGTGGGCCAGGTGTGGCAAGACGATTCCGGAGGGGGTGTCATAAGCTCGGTCCCACCGTATCATGAATTTTTACGGACCAAGAAAAAACCCGTGGTAAGCTTGGTTGATACCTGTGGGTCTGCCAACTACTATAAGAACTGCGGCACGGACCATATTATGGCCGAGAATGATATCAGCTGTATGGTCGGTAGTATTGGTGTCATGATCGTGCTGCATGATTACTCCAAAATGTTAGAGGAGTATGGCATTGTTGAACACATCATTAATGCGGACCCCAGCGACCACAAAAACAAGGCGTTTGAATTGGCCCTAAAAGGGAAGTATAAGCTCATTAAGCAAGAATACCTAAACCCAGCGGCCATAAAGTTCCAGGAATATGTAAAGACCAATCGGCCCAATTTGAACCTGGACGTGGAGGGAATCATTTCAGGAAAAATGTTCTATGCCGAGGAGGCCATAAAAGAAGGGCTTATTGATAGTATAGGCAACCTTGAAGAGGCCATTGATAGAGTAAAGTTCCTTGCTTCGGCAAGATCTTTTATAGCGACCCCTTAAATCAATTATTAACTAAAAACACAAAGATGAAAAAGTTGTTTTTAAAACTACTGCCCATAGTGGCGGTACTGTTCCCAGACTTAAAACTGGAGGAGGGAACCCAAAAATTAGAGCTGGACGAAGAGGCCAAGAAAAAGCTTGATGCCGAAGCTGGTCAAGATGGCTTTGCAGAGGCCTTCATGAAGTACTATAATGATGAGTACTTACAGACCAATGCAGAGGCCAACGAAGCATTTTCCCAGTTTATGGAAGCCTTGAACCAAGATGGCCCAACAGTGGAAACTGCGGATGCCAATGCAGAGGACATTGAGGTAAATGACCCACAGGAGGTCCCAACAGCAGATGCCAAAACCTGGGCGCAAAAACTGAATGCGGTTGTTAAAAAGGCAGATGCGCTCTTAAAGACCAATGCCCAGTTGGCAGCTGATAATGAAAAGTTGAAGGTGCTACCAGAGGAGGACGAACCCGAGGCCGTTATAAAGATTAATACATCAAAACAGAACACTGTGCCACATTCTAAAACACATTTATTCTCAAGCGGAAAGTCTTGGGATTCGTTGGATAGACCTTGGAACGAACGTGCCGCGAAGGCCAAGCCCGGACAGATTAAGGGCGCTACCGTTTGGAACAAGGTGAACATTGATAAGCTCAACGAGGACCTAGGGGCGTTTGCCCGTAGGAACCCCAGCGAAATAATGTCCCTGTTGATGGACGGTTACTCTATCCCCAGTAACTGGAGAATTGTTAGTAACGTACAGGATGAGTTTGTGTTTGCAAGCATTGTTACTGGAGAAATAACCCAGGGCTTTAAAAGAGGATGGTTACCAAAGAACAACCAACGATTTGTACCCATCAAAAACAAGATATTTGATAAGCAAATTGATATTACTTGGGAACCCAGTGAACTAAAATCTATTGAAAAGACCTGGTTGAACATGTTCTTCAACGAAGGTTCAACGCCTTATAAAATGAGTTTTGCGGGATATCTGTTGAATGAACTGCGCAAAAAAGCCCGTAAGGAAGATAAGATTACCATTTTTAAAGGGGTGCACTATGATAGTGCCTTGTTGCCCGAGGGTGTGCCTGGCGCTTTCATGAATTCAATGGACGGCTTTTTAAAGCTCATCTCAAAATATAGGGATGTGGCGTATAAGTCCCACTCCTTGGGCAAACCAACTGAGGAAAATATTTATGACTATGTGACCAACTGGGTAAAACAATTACCTTATGACTTTAGGATTCTACCGGGGTTGCGCCTAGGGCTATCAGGTGATTGGCACCGTGCCTATCACAATGCCCGTGAGGCCAAAAAGGGTACGAACACGGATTACGATGCCAATAATGTATCCGTAGACCAGTTTGAGAATATCAAATTCCAACCCTTAGAGCAAATCAACGGCAGTGATTTTATGTATATCACCACTGACGATAATATAGGGTTGATGGTTGACGTGCCTGGGGAAGAAGATGTGTTTACCATTGAAAAGAGACGTAGGCTCATTGATGCCTTTGCCGACTATAAAATTGGGGTATACTTCAAGGCGCTAGGCGCAGCAGTTGACCCTAATGCGCCACTTGATTATGAAAACCAGATTTTCTTCAGTAATGATGTGGAAGTGGTCACCGATGTATATGTACCTGTGGCCTCTAATGATGCCACCCCTACAGTGGCCGACCATAGCGCATTGATCATAGGCGCCAATAACACGGCGGCGACCAATATTACCCAGTTAGATGACGTAGTGGCCGGTGAGTTCTATTATCTATATGGGAACAGTGATACCAATATTAGTACCGTGGTGAATGGCGCCAATATTGTGTTGGATGGTGCTGCAAATTTTGCGCTCAACAAAGGCAATCTGTTGGTGTTGATAGGGCTTGCCGATGGTAAGGTGATTGAATATTCCAGAACCTTGGCCGGCGAAACCCCTGAACCAATTAAAGTACAATTGGCGGCTGATGCTACTGTGGCAGATGCCGCAGAGGGCACTTGGTTTGTAACCCAAGATAATACCGCTGCCACGGCCATTACCACTATTGACAACGCCCTTGAAGGTGAAGTGTATACCATTGAAGGTGTAAGCGATGCCAACAGTACCACTATTGCGAATGGAGGTAATTTCTTGTTGACGGCTGATTTTACGGCCAGTGATGGCGCGTACTTAAAAGTGCGATATAACGGCAGCAAGTTCGTAGAGACCAAACGCGGATAATAAATGCCCGGCCTTCCCCGGGATTTTCCCGGGGGATAGGCGGGTAAAAGTTTTACCTTAAAAAAAAAATGATGACATACATTAAAACAAGTATCATAAAGAAAGGAAAGGGAGCCGCGGAAACCAA
>JBFOLQ010000319.1:0-5731 GCA_040830145.1 Flavobacteriaceae bacterium
CGGAACCAAATCTGCTTCTTCCCATAAAGTGGAAGGGCCATAGGATGTTCCGGGATTTGAGGCATAGGGCAGTCCAAGATGGTTCGTGGACATCGCTCCTTCAATCAGGGCCTTTTCCATTTCTTGAATACGGTGTTCGCTTTTAGCGGGGTATCCTGATTTTTTATAGGCTACGGCCATTTGGGCGGTGCCTTCCAACCAGATTACGTCCTTGTCCTCATCAAAACAGTATCCGGTCATTTCATTTCCTGTCACTGTGGCTATTTTGGTACAACGATACATTTCTGCCAGTTCCAGGGCCGTAACGGGATAGGCTTCCAGAATACCATGGCCAAGGGGGTGTAGGTCAAGGGCATAGGTATATTTGGGATTTTCGGGCCAGGCAATCAATGTCCGCTTATGGCTATCCCAACGATGCGCTCTTAGATACCTTAAAATGTCCTTGTGAAAAGTGTCGTATCCCTCGATGGCCAGGAAGGCCGTTATAATGCCCTCAGTGACTTTGTGGATTTGTTGTCCGTTTTCATTTAGGCCGCCCCATAATCCACCATCACTGTCTTGTTGATTCCTGATCCATCGCTCAAGGGACTGCTGAAGCTGGGCATATTTTTGGTTCTGGGTTGCCTCGTGATACTGTCTTATGGCAATAAGCAACCAAGCGTTGTCCCCCAACCAAGTTCTTCTCCCATTTTCCCCTTCACGATTCCTAAACTGGAAAAAACCACCGTCACCCTTCTCAAGCTCAAGGCTTCTTTTGGATTCAAAAAAGTCAAATATACGTTCCGCATAGGCCCATTCCTTTTTTGAGACATACGCAATGGCCAGTAGGGCATTGTCATATAGGGATACTAGATCTGATGTATCATTACTGGTGATCAGACCATTATCTAATTGTCGGTCATTGACCCATTGAAATACCTTGTCATCTTTTGAAAGATGGCTATGGGAATGCCCAATGAACACCGTTTCAACATCTTTTGAATGGACTTCAATGGTTTTGGGCACAAAATGGTAGTTTGGTTTGCTAACAACCAACAGGTCACCTTTCTTTAAATTGTCTATATGCCAATAACCATCACTATCCGTAAATGCATATTGGCCATCCCCGTATGCCAGCGATACATTGGATAAGGGGTTCCCATCGACATCAATGGCCTTGCCGTACATGAAATTATTTTTCAAGTGCTGCATTTCTTCTTCCATTACGAAAGCTTTGTCTTGGCAGGCTCCCAATGTCAAGAGCACGATCCATAACCGTAAGATGGTAGTACTTTTAGAAGAAGACAATCTCATTATAAGTAGGAAAATACTTATAAAGATAAATCTTTGACGTATAATTTTTTCTATTAATTGTTCAATGGTTAAAAACTGTCGATGAACTAAACAAAGAAGGAGATGAATATTTTGTACAGTGGCCCTGTGAAAAGGAAGGAGGCGGTAAACTGCACTTTTATGGGATAAAATGATATTTCAAAATGGGCTTGTCGTTAGATATGGAAAAGCTTTCCTATATTTGCACCGTTGTGTTGTGTTTCGATGTAGTATCGAAACTAGGTGTGGGCAGTTTTAGGTCCCAATTGATTTTGGGGCAGGAAACGGCCGAACCAATGAAAGGCTTTCCGAATAGGAAGGCTTTTTTTGTATATGCCAACCGTTCAATCTTATGGAAGACAACCCTACCATATTGAAAAGTATATGTAATACGAAACGAAAGGGGCAAACGTTACTTTGACCATTGATGTATAACAAAATGGACCAAGGATGCGGCCAGTTTGGCCGTTTGGTTGTCTATGTCATGGGCTGGATTCATTTCGGCTAAGTCCAACCCCACCAACTTATTCGACGTAATGATGAGGTCCAAGGATTGTAAAACGATATCCGGGGCATATCCCATGGGACTCGCTGCCGAAACCCCGGGAGCAAATGCGGACGAAAACCCATCCAAGTCGATGGTCGTATAAATGGCATCCACTGAATTCAGGTATTCTATCAGATGGCCTTTGACAGTGGACCAATTACTCATATGAAAATCTGACCGATTGATTATCGTAACCCCTAATTCTTGGGCAGTCTTGAATAATTGGGCATTGTTGGCATCTTCCCTCACCCCAAGGCACATATATTGGAATATGAATCCCTGTGTTCTACAATCCTGGGCAATTTGAAAAAAAGGGGTTCCGCTATTGGGCCCATTCACTGGAGGGCGTAGATCAAGATGGGCGTCAAAGTTGATAATGCCCAGGCGCACACTATTGCCCAAATGGGAACGAATGCCGGTGTAATGTCCATAAGCGATGTCATGCCCTCCTCCCAAAAGAATCGGAAAAGCCCCGGACCCAAGCAGCCGGGTTACTTTTTCAGCCAAGTTGGATTGTGCTTCCTCCAAGGCATTTCCCTTACAAATGACATCACCTACATCAAGGAATTTGGCATTTTGGGATAGGTGATTGGGCAATTTTCCCAAAGCTTTTCTTATGGCGTAAGGCCCTTTCCGTGCACCAGGGCGACCTTGGTTGCGTTGTACACCCTCATCACAGGAATAGCCCAACAATGCGATGGCCCCTTCCATTTCCTGGAAGTCCATTTCATCCCATGGGACGGGCCGCACTTTTTCGTGTAGGTACAATTGGTTTTCCGAAATCCTTCCCGACCAAGGATTTTCTTGGTCTTCGGCAAAATTCTTCATGGCCGTTCATATTTGAATGGAGTGTAAATGTAGGGAATGTTCCTTACCATTTGTTTCAAAAAAATGGGCTTTGACAAGTTGTACCCAAACGGAATGAATTGGCGATGCATCGTTTTTCGGGAAAATCATGCGGTTCAACGATCGAACGCCTGTACTTTATCGATCAATGCCGTTTTGGGATTGTGACTCCGTTGATGAAAGACTATATTTGGCCAACACTAACATCCCCATTGACTATCAGCTTATCTTTCCCTATTTCAAAATGTTATGTTTATGATTGACCATTGACCATGGCCCATGGCGGCCTTAAGCCTAGAGAATGCTTAACAAGAACATACTGGACCAACAGACCATAGTGGCAGATTCCCCTTTGGACATTGTGGACAAAGCGGGGGTTAAGGCACGTCCTCAAGCGGGGGTGAAGAATATCAAGAACTCGGATTTCATAATACCGATTACGGTCATTTTGCATTTGGCCATTATCAATGGCACCCTGTTTTTTTTAACGCCCCATACCTATTTGGGTTTTGAGAGGATATTGTACTACAATGTCACATGGTTATTGATAACGTATTCCCTTTACTACTATCCTACGGGTAGAAAAGAACGTTTTTTTGATCGCATCCATAAAGTGATTCAGCTTTATTTTGTGTACGGTCTCGCTTATTTTGCCCTATTCGGACTTACGGGCAAGACCTATGAATCCCTTGACTACCAGTTTTTGGTATACGGTGTTTTATGCACTGAACTGTTCCTTTTTAGGATATTGTTCTTTAAGATAAGCCAAAGGTACCGCAGTGGCGGAGGCAACATTCTCAAGGTGGTGGTACTGGGCAAGGACTCCAATTTGGTGAAAATGCAAAAGGTGTTTGACCAATCGCATCTTGGATACCGCTATCATGGTTATTTTGATGACCATGCGCCTTTGGGAGGAAGCCATCTAGGCAAAATATCTGATTGCTTTCTGTACATCCTTGAAAATGACATTGACGAGATTTATTGCGTGGCGTCAAAATTTAACCAAAGGGAATTGAAGAACTTGATTGATTTTGCGGACAATAACCTTATCAAGTTCAAGGTGATTTTGGATGATAAGGAGATTTTTTCCCGCGCCATGGCCATAGAATCCTATGAGAATGTTCCTGTGCTGAATTTAAGAAGTGTGCCTTTGGATACTCCCTATGCACGTATCATGAAAAGAACCTTTGACCTGTTCTTTTCAACGTTTGTTATTGTTTTCATTCTATCGTGGCTCACACCTATTTTGGCAATTTTAATTAAGATGGAATCACCTGGCGGGGTATTCTTTAAGCAAAAGAGACATGGCTTTAAGCGAAAGGTGTTCTGGTGCTATAAGTTTAGGTCCATGGCGGTAAACAGAGAGGCCAATACGGTCATGGCCCAAAAGAATGATGCACGTATGACGAAGATTGGACGGTTTTTAAGAAGGACCAATATGGACGAATTACCACAGTTTTTCAATGTTTTTTTGGGAGAAATGAGTGTGGTGGGTCCTAGGCCCCATATGGAGCTGCACACGTTTGATTACGAATATACCGTGAACAAATACCTTGTTAGGCACTTTGTAAAACCGGGAATTACGGGATTGGCCCAAATAAAGGGATACCGGGGTGAAATTCAAGACAAATCAGATATTTTGAACAGGGTGCGCCTGGATATTTTCTATGTGGAGAAGTGGTCCTTGGGCCTGGATTTAGAGATAATATTCCAAACGGTCCTAAATACGTTTAGGGGAGAGGAAAAGGCATATTGACCAAATGCGAAAGATGTGATGAAGGCCCTAACTCGAAAATATTGTTCAATGCTAAAACCAAAACATGCGATTTCAATCTAAGATACCGACCCATGTTTACAGGATATTTTTAATACTATCAGTACCCGTTGTATTGGGGTCCTGTCTAAATGCCAAGAAAGGTGTTTACTTTAATGACGTTCAGAGTAGCTTTTACAGAAAGTCGTTGGAGAACTTAGAGCCTGTCATTCAAAAAAACGATCTTCTCAGCATAACGGTGAGCAGTGTGAATCCTGAGGCCGCGGAAGTGTTCAATATTTCAAACCTTTCTGGGGCAGAAGCTTCAACTGATGCAGGAAAAACAGCGCAGGTTTCGGGTTATTTGGTAGACCAAGAGGGGCTCATCAGATTTCCCATACTTGGGGAAATCAGGGCAGCAGGGAAGACTAAAAAAGAGTTGAGGTTAGAAATAACGCACCTTTTGCTGGAACGGAAGTTATTGTTGGAGCCCATAGTGGATGTGAGATATCTCAATTTTAAGATTTCGGTATTGGGAGAGGTAAAAAACCCATCCGTATTGACCATTCCCAGCGAAAAGATATCCTTGTTGGAAGCCTTGGGCCTTGCAGGGGATATCACTGTTTATGGAAAAAAGGACAATGTGGCAATAATTCGGGAGCAAGGGGGGCTAAGGAAAATCTTTAGGATAGACCTCACTTCTGACGAACTTTTTAACTCCTCTTTGTACTATTTGAAATCAAATGATATTGTCTATGTGCAGGCGAAAAAGTCTAGGATGGCAAGTTCAAGTTTTGCAGCCCAATGGATACCGGTTGTTTTAAGTGCCATTTCATTGGCGGTCATTACTGTGGTAAACGTTAGGTAATGGTACAGGCATTATGTAAAAGGGGTTCTGTCTTTTTCCACTAGTATCAATGGGTATGTTTCAGAAAGATAAAGAGCTATTTATGGATTGTTTGGGGTATAGATTGTTTTGTGGCCATCTCGAAAATTTGGATGCCTCCAAAAAACAGACCATCAATACCATAAACCAGTATTCTTATTGTATGGCCGAGGAGGATCTCGAATTTAAGAAATCGCTGGAACAAAGTGATGTGCTTTTACCGGATGGGGTGGGCATCGTATATGCAGCTAGGATGTTGGAAGGGAAGAGATTGAAAAAAATTGCCGGAGCCGACCTTCATGAATATAATTTAAAGAGGTTGAACAAGTCGTCCGGAAAGTGCTTTTACCTTGGGTCCTCACAAAAGACCTTGGACAAGATTGTCAAA
>JBFOLQ010000320.1:0-4515 GCA_040830145.1 Flavobacteriaceae bacterium
CTTACCGTACATGGGGTGCTTTACTCGCTTTACCTCGGAGACCACGATGGATTTTTCCATCTTGTCACTGGTGACAACCCCAATTCTTTCCTTTCTTAAATTTCTATTTTCCATAAAGCAGAACCAATTATTGGTTTTCCCTATTAGTTATTTCAGTAGCCAACCTAGCTACCGTTTTCCTGACCTTTCTAATTTGGAGGGGGTTCTCCAATGGCGTCACAAAATGGGCCATTTTCAGATCAGCATATTGCTTTTTGAACTCTGATAGTTTTTGGGTCAATTCCTCAATTGACATTTCCTTTATCTCTGAATTTTTCATGTTAGCCTACCATTAGTCGTTTTCAACAAAATCCCTCGCAACCACAAACTTGGTCCTCACCGGTAATTTCTGGGCTGCCAGTCGCAGTGCCTCCTTGGCCACTTCATGCGGAACCCCGGCCACTTCAAACATGACTCGACCCGGTTTCACCACGGCCACAAAATATTCAGGAGCTCCCTTTCCCTTACCCATACGTACCTCCAAGGGTTTCTTGGTAATGGGCTTGTCCGGAAAGATTTTAATCCAAAGTTGTCCCTGGCGTTTCATATATCTCGTTGCCGCAATACGGGCAGCTTCAATCTGACGCGAGGTAATGAACTTTGAGTCCAAGGATTTGATGCCGAACATACCGTTTGAAAGCTGGTGCCCACGAGAGGAATTACCTTTCATACGGCCTTTCTGCATTTTTCTATACTTGGTCCTTTTCGGTTGTAACATGACTCTTTTTCTTTAAAAAAATTACTTTCTACGGCGTGGTTTCCTGCCACCTTCCTTTTTACCACTGCCTTTGGTCTTTAAACCAACTAATGGGGAAAGCTCCCTCTTACCATACACCTCACCTTTCATAATCCACACTTTTATGCCCAAACGGCCATAGGTGGTATGGGCTTCATGAAGGGCGTAGTCAATGTCAGCTCTAAAGGTTGACAATGGAATACGTCCCTCTTTGTATGTTTCGGTACGCGCCATCTCCGCTCCGTTCAAACGACCTGCAATCTGTACTTTGATGCCCTCGGCATTCATACGTATGGCAGCCGCTATGGCCATCTTTATGGCCCTACGGAATGAAATCCTACTTTCAATCTGGCGTGCAATACTCGCCGCTACAAGATTGGCATCCAATTCAGGGCGCTTGATCTCGTGAATATTGATCTGCACTTCCTTACTGGTAATCTTCTTGAGCTCCTCTTTCAATTTGTCAACCTCTTGCCCACCTTTACCAATAATGATACCTGGGCGTGCCGTGGTAATCGTCACGGTAATGAGCTTTAACGTACGCTCAATGATGATGCGTGATACACTTGCCTTGGATAAACGGGCATGAATGTACTTCCGCAACTTGTCATCCTCAGCTAGTTTGTCGCCGTAATCGTTCCCTCCATACCAGTTGGATTCCCATCCCCTGATAATCCCTAGACGATTTCCAATCGGATTTGTTTTTTGTCCCATTCTAGCTCTGCGTATTATGATTAGATTCCAACACCAAGGTTACGTGGTTGGAACGTTTTCTTATTCTATGTGCCCGACCCTGGGGTGCAGGGCGCAATCTTTTTAACATACTTCCACCATCAACGCGAATTTCCTTCACGTACAATTCGGCAGCTTCAATATCAGCTTCTTCATTTTTGGCCTGCCAGTTCGCAATGGCTGACAATAGAAGTTTTTCCAGCCTATTGGATGCTTCCTTGTTATTGAACCTCAATATTGCCAAGGCCCTTTCTATCCTGGCCCCGCGAATTAAATCGGCTACCAGGCGCATCTTTCGAGGCGATGTAGGGCAATTGTTCAATTTGGCAAAGGCCACCTGGGCCCTTTCAGCCTTTATCCTTTCAGACATTTTTCTTTTGCGGACTCCCATAGCTTACCTTTTACCTTTATCCTTCGCCCCAGCATGTCCCCTAAAAGACCGCGTAGGGGAAAATTCTCCCAACTTGTGGCCTACCATATTCTCTGTAATGAACACAGGGACAAACTGTTTGCCATTGTGAACAGCAATAGTATGCCCAACGAAATCAGGGGTTATCATTGATGCTCTTGACCACGTTTTGATGACACTCTTTTTACCTGATGAGGTTGCTTGTTCTATTTTCTTATCCAAGCTATAGTGAACATACGGTCCTTTCTTTAATGAACGTGCCATGTATCTTCTTTTATTTCTTTCTAGTCTTTCTACGTTCTATGATGTACCTATTGGTGCTCTTGGTCTTGGAACGGGTCTTGAACCCTTTGGCAGGAATACCGTTCCTAGATCTTGGATGACCTCCTGAGGCCCTTCCCTCACCACCTCCCATGGGGTGATCAACAGGGTTCATTACCACAGGCCTTGTCCTTGGCCTACGGCCCAACCATCTACTTCTACCAGCTTTCCCTGACACCAACAACTGGTGATCCGAATTGGATACTGCACCAATGGTTGCCATACAATCAGTCTGTACCAACCTAATCTCCCCTGAAGGCATCTTCACTGTGGCAAACTTACCGTCCCTTGCCATCAATTGCGCAAATGTTCCGGCACTACGGGCCATAACGGCACCTTGTCCAGGACGAAGCTCAATACATGAAACAATGGTTCCCAACGGAACCTCGCTCAACGGCATGGCATTGCCAATCTCTGGGGCGGACCCCTTACCAGATACCACCTTTTGATCTACCTGGAGTCCATTTTGGGCAATTATGTACCTTTTCTCCCCATCGGTATATTCCACCAATGCGATGAAAGCCGATCTATTGGGATCGTATTGAATGGATTTCACCGTAGCTTCAACACCTTGCTTATCCCTTTTGAAATCAATGATACGGTACCTTCTTTTATGCCCTCCACCACGATGGCGAACGGTCATTTTACCCTGCTTGTTTCTACCACCGGACTTTTTAAGAGGAGCCAACAAGCTCTTCTCTGGAGTATCGGTCGTAATGGCATCAAAACCATTCACGACTCTAAATCGCTGTCCAGGGGTTATCGGTTTTAATTTTCTGACTGCCATGGGTCGTCTTTATAGATTGCTGTAAAAATCAATAATATCACCTTCTGCCACATCCACTATGGCTTTCTTATAGGCATTCGTTTTACCATGCTGAATACCCGTCTTGGTATATCGCGTCTTTCTGGTGGGACCATAGTTCATGGTTCTCACCTTCTTGACTGAAACCCCATAAGTGGCCTCCACTGCATCCTTGATTTGCAGCTTGTTGGCCTTAGGATCCACCACAAAGCCGTAACGGTTCCGCAACTCACTCTCAGCGGTCATCTTTTCAGTTATAATAGGCTTTATCAAAACACTCATGGCTCGCTTATTTGTTTAGGTTCGATTCCAATCCTTCCAAAGCACCTTCCAACAATACAATATTGTTGGCGTTCAATATTTTATAAGTACTTAACTCAGAAGTAGTTACAACGTTGGACCGCTCAAAATTACGCGAAGACAAATATAGATTATTATTTGAATCGCCCAACACGAACAAAGATTTTTTGTTTTCCAAGCCCAACGCTTTCAATATCGCCACAAAATCCTTGGTCTTTGGAGCTTCCAAATTAAAGTCTTCAAGGACCATGATGGCATCTTACTTGGACTTGATGGACAAGGCAGATTTACGGGCCAAACGCTTTAGGTTTTTATTCAGTTTTTGTTCATAACCCCTAGGTCTTGGGCCAAAAATTCGACCCCCTCCCCTAAAAACAGGGGATTTGATACTGCCGGCCCTTGCCGTACCGGTACCCTTTTGTTTTTTAATCTTGCGGGTACTTCCAGTAATCTCTCCCCGTTCCTTGGCCTTATGGGTCCCTTGGCGCTGATGCGCCAAAAATTGTTTCACATCCAAATAAACGGCATGCTCATTGGGCTCTATGGCAAAAACATTGTCAGAAAGGTCCACCTTTCTTCCAGTTTCTTTTCCTTTTATATCTAAAACGGCTACTTTCATCACCTTACTTTTCAATGGTTACATATGCATTCTTATGGCCTGGGACACATCCCTTGACCACCAAAAGGTTCTTTTCAGGAACTACCTTCAGTACCCGTAAGTTCTGTACAGTAACCCGTTCACCTCCCATACGGCCAGCCATCTTCATACCCTTAATCACTTTAGAGGGTGTAGATGCAGCACCGATGGAACCCGGAGCCCTCAAACGGTTGTGCTGTCCGTGGGTCGCTTGCCCCACACCACCAAAGCCGTGTCTTTTCACCACACCTTGAAAACCTTTTCCCTTGGAAGTTCCGACAATATCCACGAACTCCCCTTCTACAAAGTGGTCCACATTTATGACGTCCCCCAATTTAAAATTCCCCTCAAATCCGCGGAATTCAATGACTTTTTTCTTAGGCGCAGTACCGGCCTTTTTAAAATGGCCAGACTCCGCTTTGGAGGCACGTTTCTCTGCCTTGTCATCGAAAACAAGTTGAATGGCATTGTAAGCATCCACTACCTCGGTGCTGACTTGGGGAACCACGCATGGACCTGCTTGAATGACGGTACAA
>JBFOLQ010000321.1:0-21719 GCA_040830145.1 Flavobacteriaceae bacterium
CCCTGGTTGGAACGCGATACGCTACGCTAATCGCCTTCTATCTTGATTTAGTAAATATGCGCTATGACCATGACCTGAATACCAAGCAATAGCGTCAGGCTGTAGCCCTCAATACAGTAGCTCACTTCGTCGAAAAAATACAGCTAAAAGCGAAGAAAATCGTACATTAATATTTAATTAAAAGCAAAAACTAACCATGCGTATTTTTCTCCTGACGGCAATATGCTGCTTGGGCTTTGCCTTTACGGCCCCTGCCCAACAAGATCACACCCAAGATAAAATCACAGCGATTGCCAACAAGCTTATTCAAACCTTGGAAAGCGCTGGTGGCGCTGAGGTTTCCGCTTCACATCAAGAGCATTTGACCGCTTTTGAAAAGGGTGAGCTAGAACCTAACGATTACCTCTTAAAACTGTGCCAGGCTAGTTTAGATCTGTTCTTTTACCATAGTGATTTTAGCGGTTCTCAAAGCTTTTTGTCAGAGCTGATAGCGGTTTCTGAAGCTGATGCTGCCATACCGCTAGAGGTTTCCGCTGAATTGAACCGAGGGATGTCTGCGATTTTGGTAGAGAAGCAAGATATTAATAATGCCTTGACATTCATTGCCAAGGCCGAGCAACAGTATAAGGACGCTCAAGTGGAGATTCCACATATGTTTTATATCAGTACAGGCAATGTGTATGTAAACACTGGCTTGGCCGCTAAGGCCAGAGAATATTATGAAGAATCGTTACGGGCTTTGCAGCGTGCAGAGAATCCGCAAGGGTTTCGTTTTCTGGTAAGTTATTATAGCATTGCCAATAGTCTTGTACTAGAAGGAAAGCATGATGAAGCCCTTGATTACCTAAACCGAATACTGGTCATGGGGATCCCAATGATGGGGGAAGATGACCCCAACCTGGCGCAGACCTATGAGCTTATGAGTATTGTATATATAAGAAAAAGAGAGTTTGACAAAGCCTTGCACTATTTGGAAAAAACCAAAAAAATATACCTAAACTACTATGGGGAAATACATAACAGAACAGCACACATCCTTAGTTTTTTTGGTGAATATTATGTTGCACAAGAAGCATATGAGAAAGCATATCCCTATTACCTGCGGAGGGCGGCCATAGAAAGAGAACTTTATGGTGAAAAAAGTGGTGCAGTTGCCAGTACGTATCAAATTATTGGGGATAAATTAAGAAGAGAAAAAGAATACGGGCGTGCAGAAACCTATTTCAAAAATGCCATAGACCTACTCACAATTAAAGATTCGGAGGGAGAAATGCACACCAGTGATATTGGTATGTACTTTCTGATTTCGTCTGACCTGGCATCCACCTATTTAGAGGTATTCAAAGAAGACCAGCGGACCCAGGATTTAACATTGGCCCAGGCACAATACAAAAAAGTGGATAGCATAGTAAATCGCTTTCGGCAAGAAATTCATAATTCGAACGATAAGATTGCCTATTCAAAGCAATACCATAACATATATTATGGCGCAATGGAGTCTTTTTTGATTGAATATGAAACAACTAATAACTCCATCGCACTAGAAAGCGCTTTTCAATTCACAGAAAAGGGTAAGGCTGTTTTGTTGCGGCAGGCACTGCTTGAATCAGAAGTGAAAGAATTTATAGAAATTCCCGATGCAGTCATTTCCCTTGAAAAAGAGCTTGCTATAGATAAAGCCTACTACCAGTCTGGTCTGGCAAAGGCAAAATCATCAAAGTCACCAGATGAGCAAGCTACAGAAAAAATTGAAACCCAGATATTTAAAATCAATACCACCCAAGATTCGTTAAGACAGGCACTTAAAATGCGCTATCCGGACTACCATGAGTTGAAGTATCAAAACGAGGTGATTGGCCTTAAGGAGCTTCAGAAGAACCTGAACCCGGAAACCACTCTACTTGAATATCATTATCAAGATGGGGTTAGTTACGTTTTTAGTATTTCAAAAGAGAACCGCTCTGTACAAAAATTAGATGTTGGCACTATAGAAAACGATATTGAGACCTTTCAAAATAGCATTTTGAACAAAGAAACAGCCCTGTACAAGACAAAGGCTCATGAACTCTACCAAAAACTGATCGCACCCATAGCCGACAAGCTGAATGGGGCAGAATTGACCATAGTGCCCGATGGGCCTTTATGGAACGTGAATTTTGATCTTTTACTAAGCAAGGTAGATGCCTCTAATAACCCTAAAGACTTTTCTTATTTACTACGCGATTTTCGTATTGGTTATGCAAACTCGGCAACAGCATTTTTTGCAAAACAAAGAGAAGAAAAATTTGCTGCCCTTGGCGAGTGCTTGGCCTTTTCATTTACGGGTCAGGAAACCGGACAAGATGAAAATAGCATGCGTTTGTCTGTTTTACGAAATTCGAATGTGGATCTGCCGGGGACACGAAGGGAAATAGCTAAAATTGCCGCTGTACTCGAAGGAGACTATTATTATGGGGCTGCCGCCAATGAAGAAAACTTTAAAATTCATGCTCCAAACTATCCTATATTGCACCTCGCTTTACATGGGGAAGTCAATGACGAAAAACCAAATGATTCCCGCTTATTTTTTACCGATACCAAGAACAATACTGAAGATAATTATTTGTACGCCCACGAGCTTTTTGCGCTTAAGCTTCCTGCAGAATTGGCGGTTTTGAGTGCCTGTAATACAGGTACCGGCAAAGTTTCTTCTGGTGAGGGCATAATGAGTTTGGGCAATGCATTTCAATATGCGGGCACCAAAAGTTTGTTATTGTCGAAATGGGAACTGGCCGATGGTGCTGCCCCGGAACTGATGGGGCATTTTTATCGCAACCTTAAAATGGGCATGACCAAGGCAAAGGCCTTGCAACAAGCCAAACTGTCCTATTTAGAAGGTGCTTCTGCCAACAGGGTACACCCTTTTTATTGGGGCAGTTTTTATCTTTTGGGGGATAATGCCCCCATAGATTTAGAAGGCACAAACTATGGGTATTGGGCCTTCATAGTGGCCATATTACTGGCCATTGTATGGTTTTTTCTTCGAAGAAGGAGCACTTCAAAGTAGGTAAGGGCGAGTTTTTGATAGTTGCCACCTTTATTTTCTAAGGTAGTACCGTAACATTTTACCGTCCCATTACATTAACAACAAAGCACAAGACATGGGGAAAAACGCAGGCAAACTGGCCTGGGCCGTTCTGGCCTTGGTGGGCCTCTATTCATGTACAGCCTACAGGGCTTCACGGCAGTATCAAAAATTACAGCAGCCCAAATTGGGTACTGTGGTGCAACAGCATGGCACACTGGGGTTGGTTGAACATACCCAAGAGGTAGGGCAATTACAGCTGAAAAGGCCATTGGCCGTAAAGGTGGTTGCCCTACCTTTTAACAACCATAGTTACAGCAGGTACACCACCTACTTAAAAAATGCGCGAACGGCCAATTCAGTACCGTATAATGATAGTCTGCCCATGCCGCCAAGATATGTGCAATTGCAGTTGGCCAACCAGGTGCAGGTTACCCAATTGCTCAATGCCCCAGAGAACCAAGCACTTTGTGATTACATTGCTCAAGATCCAAAACATGCTTTGGTCTCGAGTATTTGCTTTACCGGGTCTGACGAAAACCTGGCTACATTTATAAACGCGACCCATGTTTTTTTGGTCCAGGACGATTTAGGTAAACCGTATTTCAAATTACTGCAAGAAGCCAATGAGCGGATTATCTATTTTGAAGAGCTGCAAATTTTTGATTCCGAAAAGGTATCGTTTTGCTGGTCAGAGGACCAGTATCTAGAAAAAAGGGTCGTCAATCTTTTGGAAAAAGGGCAGCGTTGCCCCAAGGGTACCTATAAAAAAGCAAGAAAGGCAGAACGTAAACGCGATTATTTAAAACTTTGATATGAGAAAGCTATTGAGTCTATTTTGTTTGGTGATAGGGTTGTTGGCTTGCGAAGACATTCTGGAAGTACCGGATATCTCTGACCAACAGGTGCAAATTTTGGCCCCTGTAAACGGCAGTGTGCTTAACCAAAGTACAGTACGCTTAAGCTGGGATAGTGTAGGAGATGCCGAAGGTTACGTAGTTCAGGTAGCCCGACCCAATTTTGAGAATGCAGCCCAATTTGTGGTCGATACCACCCTCGCAATCGATACCACCTATGTGGGTACCCGACTGAATGTAAACCTGACAAACGATAGCTATGAATGGCGAGTAAAAGCCTTTAACAGTGGTTTTGAAACCCAGTTTTCAAGAAGTGGTTTTCAGGTAAACCAATAAGATGAAGAAGAGTAGAAAAACTTACATATTGCTGGGATTGGTACTGGCCATCTGGGGAGTCTTGGGCTTTCGTATTGTCAAGACCCTGAACCCTCCTGAAGAAAAAAATGAGGTGGTTTCTGGGGTCACTGCTGACCTTCCCGTAGTGATTAAAAAGCGAGATACCTTTTCGATAGCTGCGAACTATCGGGATCCTTTTTTGGGAACACTGCCCAAAAAGCAACGAAGTGCTAAAGCCACGGCAAAAAAAGAAACTGTAGCCCCCAAAAGAACAATTGCCTACCAAGGTTCTGTAGCGACCAATGGCACGAAGTCAAGATTATTTTTTGTGACTGTTGATGGGCAGCAACATGTTTTTGAAAAAGGAAAGGAAATCGATGGGGTCACCTTGATTCGGGGTAGTGAAAAGTCTATTAAGGTGAAATACAACAATCATATAGAAACCCACAGCCTTAACCAATGATATGGGCCAAAAAAATAAAGGCCGGGGCCTTGCAATTGGTGTTGTTTGTGAGCACCATCATTGCCGTACTCTTGCTTTGTTTTTTGCTTTTAACACATAGCCAAAATCTTTTTGTCAAAAAAACAGACCTTACTGTTCAGTTGATTCAAGCAGCCGATGAGGCTCTTCGAGATTCTTTTGAAGAAACTATACTGCCTAACGAAGCAGTGGATATCATAACAAAAAATGACCTCGGTATCTCAGTTTCCGTTACCCAAACCAATTGGGGTGTTTTACCCATGCGCACCGTAAGGGCGACCAGAGGTAAATTGAGTTTTGATAAGAGGGCCCTAATCGGGGCAGCTCAACCTAATCGGGCGGCTTTGTATTTACAAGACCAGCAGCGCCCTATGGTGATTGTAGGGCGGGCCCAAATTGTAGGGGATGCCTTTTTACCCGAACGGGGCATCAAGCCCGGTAACATTAGAGGTTATAGCTATAACCGTTCGAAATTGATTTATGGTCAGCAAAAGCAAAGCAAGACTGAGCTATTACAATTTGCAAATGCCTGGCAAAACCAAATGCAACAGCTAACTAACCCTAGCTTTAGTCCCAAAGGTGAAGCACTCACCTTAGAAAAGGGTTTGGTACTAAAAAACAGTTTCAAACAACCCCTGCAGGTGGTTAGGGGGGGCTCGATACGATTGGAGCAAATAGACTTAACGGGTCATATCATGGTTTGGGCCTCCCAAAAGATAACCGTTGAAAGTACGTGTCAATTGCAGGATGTGGTCTTGATAGCACCCCACATTGAAATCAAAAAGGGTTTTCGGGGCACTGTTCAGGCCTTGGCCTCAGAATCAATTATTGTAGGGAAGTCAGCACAATTACAATACCCAAGTGTGGTATTGGTGCATCGTTTTAAAAACGAAAACGACAATCAAAAAGCCCATATTACCTTGGCTGCTGACACCGATGTTCGCGGACTGCTGTTCTTTCAACAACTGGCAAAGGAGGAACGAAGTTTTAAGGCCCATGTTTCAATTGCAGAAAAAGCCCAACTGATGGGCGAACTCTATTGCTCCGGCAATTTGGAATTGAAAGGGAGTGTATTCGGCAATGTGACCACCCGGGGTTTTGTAGCCCTTGAAAATGGTAGTAGCTACCAAAACCATCTTTTTAATGGTCAAATAAACAGTTCCCTTTTGCCTATGGCCTATGGGGGGCTCTGGTATGAGGATACTCCACTAAATCAAGTAATGAAATGGCTGTACTAAAAAAAATACAGGCATCTACCTTAATGGAAACCTTGGTTGCCACGGTCTTAATCGTATTAGTCTTTATGGTAAGCAGTCTGATTTTGAATAATCTGTTCGCGAACAGCATAACGTTCAATGAAAATGAAGTGCGGCAAGAACTATTGCGCCTGCAATATCAGTACCAAAATGAACTGTTGCAAGTACCCTATGAATCCGAGATGGGCGATTGGGAAATCAGCGTATCAAAAGAAGATCGGCAAGGAAGGACACAGCTGAGTTATCTCGCTGTAAACAAAGCGAACAACCGAGAATTAAACATAAGGCGATGAGGAGAAGGTATAAGATAAAGGCATATACCCTTAGCGAGATGCTGGTGGTTTTGGTGCTGGTAACCCTGGTAGTGGGTATGGCCTTTTCTGTATTGCAGTTGGTGCAACGACAGATGGGTGGAATAGCAAGCAACTTTGAGCGGAATACCCAATTCAACTTGTTACAACAAAGTCTTTGGATCGATTTTAATCAAAACGACGGAGTTTGGTATGACCTAATCAATGAGCAGCTGGTATTTAGCAGCGGCATGGGAGAGCAAGTCTATGAATTGCGTAGCAAGTACATTGTAAAAGATAGAGACACCTTTCAATTAAAGATAGAGAAGAAGCTTTTTTTTCTAAATGGTTTGGAACAGGCCTCCGGAGAAATTGATGCGATCGATTTGCTATTCTCGAAAGTGGATGGCAGTAAACAACTTTTTGTTTTTAAGAGCAATGCCGCCACAACCTATATAAATCAATAGCATGGGATTTAAATTAGAACATACGGCGCCTACAACCTCTCAAGCGAATGCTGGAGCCAGCAGACTGGATGCCTTGCTCAAAAAGGAAATTGCAGTTTTTGGCGCTTTCTTCAATACAAAAAAAAAGGAATCCTTTTACGCAGAGTTAGGGGTATTGCTCAAAGCGGGGGTGCAACTTCGTGAAGGCCTTCAATTACTGGCCGATAACCAAAAGAAAGAAAAGATGAGTTCATACTATACCGACATGGTCGAACATCTCGATGCTGGTCAAAGCCTTTATGAAGTGTTGCAATCAAAAAAGGACTTCACCGAATACGAATCTTACTCCGTTCAAATTGGGGAAGAAACAGGGAATCTATCCAAAATCATCACTGAACTGGGGCATTATTTTCACCGAAAAAATGAGCAACGGCGACAATTGCTCAATGCTATGACCTATCCCATTATTATTCTTTGTACGGCCATTTTAGTGGTTGTCTTTATGTTGCGCATGGTGGTACCCATGTTTGAGGACATTTTTAGGCAAAATGGGGTAGACTTGCCGGGTATTACGAAGGCAATCATCGGAATGTCAAATGGGATAAAGTCGTATGGAATACCCTTGTTATTGGTGCTTGGTGGGCTAATTGTCCTGAGAAAATCGCTTTTTGGCAAAAAAGCCTTCCAAGAGAAATGGCAGGCTTTTCTCCTAAAAATTCCTTTAGTTGGAAATTTTGTTCGGGCGGTTTACCTTTCTCAATTTACACAGGCTATGGCACTACTGACATCGTCAAAAGTGCCCATGTTGACCAGTATGCAAATGGTTCGCAAGATGGTAGGGTTTTATCCATTAAAGACCGCTTTGGCCCGCATCGAGGAGCTTATTTTGAGAGGGGTAAGCCTTCATCAAAGCATTAAAGATGAAAAGGTATTTGACCGCAAAATACATGCTTTGGTCAAAGTGGCCGAAGAGACCAACCAAACAGAATACATTTTTGAAAAATTGAACCAACAATACGCCACTGAGGTGCAGCAAAAATCAAAATTAGTATCTACCCTTATGGAACCTTTCATTATAGTCATCATAGGTTTTTTTGTAGGTATTATTTTAGTGGCTATGTACCTTCCCATGTTCAAACTTAGTAGTGTATTGGGGTAAACTACACCATATATTGATGCAATTTAGATAGGCATGTTATCCTGGCTTCGCCAAGACAACTTACTGTAACAAAGGGTACGGCATCACATCTTTAAAGAAAACCCACCAAAGATGAAAAACCACTACCCCATATTTAGAGCCCTCTGCATCCTATTTTTGGCCATGATCCTACAGGGCTGTAAAAATTCAAAAGAACCCAAAGACTCCATTCCTGAATGTAGCTCTCCCTGTACCGAGGAGGGCTATGTATTCTGCTATGAAGACATCGCTAATTTTCGGGAAACCTACAAGATCATGGAACAAGGGGGAGATACTATTGCTGCTTTTGAAGACTACTTTAAAAAAGCCTCAGCAGGACTGAAAGGTTGGATCTCCCGTTACAACTGGACTCCAGAGAAACTCGCCAAACGCATTGCCCTGCAACCAAAGTACTATGCGTCGCTACTCCACATAGATGAAGATCTTAAAAAACTTGAGGCAGACATCTCAAAACACTACGATGGTATGAAAGCCTTGTATCCTTCAGAATTCGTTACCATCCCTCCTACCTATTATTTTATCATGTGGGGTGGCGGAGGAAGTATAGAACTTACTGGAAACATGATAAGCATAGACTACTTTGGCTATAAAGAAGGTTTGGATCAGACAGAATTTGAACAATATGGCGGACTCTTTCCTAAGGGTACATTTCCTATCGTAGGTTTAGAGGACGTGCCACAGATCGCCGTACACGAAGTTGCTCACCTCTTTCAAACCTATTTGCAGGGAGAATTGGATTATGTTTCCATGTACTTAGAGGAGGATAAAACCACCATGTTGGCCTACGCCATCAGAGAAGGAGGAGCCGAATTCATAGCCTATCTAGGCACTGGCCTAACCGATCCTAAAAAACACCACTATGGAGACCAACATGAACAGGAATTGTGGGAAGAATTCAAACCCCTGATGACGGAGCATCCTGATAAACACAAGGGGTGGTTTTCCGGGAAATCTGACAAAAATCCGGATTGGCCCTGGCAAATTGGCTACTATATGGGATTTAAGATGACCCAGGCTTACTACGACCGGAGCGAAGATAAAGAGAAAGCTTTACTAACCATTATGACGGCAAAAGATGTGGCAACCTATCAGGAAATAGCAGACACCTACAATGCTAAGTTTGAATAGGTAATGTCTAATGACTACTTAGAAGCTTTGTGGAATTCTAAAGATTTCCAATTTCTTAAGCTTTAGCTAAAATGATTCCCGACCAGAGAATAATTCAATATCTTGTTGGAAACACTGTTCATGAGGGCACTAAAAATATCTAAAGAACTTGAGGTAATCCTGGGAAGTTTTGGAGCCTTGCAGAGTATTTTCATGACTTCCTATTTGTTTCTAGCCAAAAAAAGAAACCTCCGAAATGTTTTACTGAGTCTTTTCTTTTTGATGATCTCTTTTAGGATTGTTAAATCGCTTCTTTGGATGTATCTGAGTACCGTACCAGATTGGTTTATCAACCTGGGTTTCGCCGCACATTATGTAACGGCTCCTGCCCTCTTTCTCTACCTATATTTCACACTCCATTCCTCAAAATGGAAGGTCATTAATCTCCTGCATTTTCTTCCTGCAATGGTTCTTTTGGTATTCCTGTTTAAAGTTAATGAGGCGAATTTTTGGTATAAGGGAGGCTATACTTTTTTACTCTACCATCAGCTGATATATACCTTACTGACTATGGCCCTTTTCATACTGAAATTCAAAAAAAGAAACGCTCATCTTTCTATGATTTCAAAAGAAATCTGGCTGTGGTTAGGGCTATTGATCATAGGAGCCTCAGCCATTCAACTAGCCTATTTTTCTAATTATATTTTGGGCTTAACACCTTACTTAGGAGGACCATTGATCTATGCAGTTTTTATCTATGTGATTTCACTCTATGCTTTTTCACATCAGAAAGTATTTGACAAATATCCGAATGGCACTAAATATGGAAACATATCGCTGTCCCGGGAACAATTAGAGCTTTCAATGCAACGCATCACGACAATCATGGAGTACCAAAAACCTTATCTGCAGGACAGTTTTAATCTGGAGCGCCTGGCCAAACTCACCTCTTTACCTCCATATCTAACTTCCTATGTCATAAATAAAGGATTTAAAACCAGCTTTTCAGATTATAGCAATGCCTTCCGTATCAAAGAAGCTCAGAGCAAATTACGCTCTCCTTCCTATGATCATATTAAGATTGCCGAAATAGCCTATGAATGTGGTTTTAGTTCACTTTCCTCCTTTAACATTGCCTTTAAGAAACACTGTAGTGCCACTCCTTCCAGCTTCAGAAAAAACGGTCGATAAAGTGTTCGATTTATAAATCGCTCAGGCTCCTTTATCAAAGACTACACATTTCTTCTACCGACTTTTCAAATTAGCATGATCCCGGGATTGTGTTATTATGGACAAACTTCGAATACAACATCTTTTATTAATTCGTCCTTCAGAATACGTGAAGGCCTTCTGGGCATTCCTGTATTTTTTCACCCTCTTGTCTTCCTATTTTGTCCTCCGTCCTATACGTGATGAAATGGGAATTCTTAACGGAGCTTCCAATATGCAGTGGTTATTTACTGGTACTTTTATCGCCATGCTGGCGTTGGTTCCCATTTTTGGATACCTAAGTTCCAGATTTAAAATAGGGAGTCTGTTATTGTTCCTATATCCATTCTTCAGCCTTAATATTGTGCTCTTCTATTGCAGTTTTACATTGAACTGGGCCGAGGGAGTTACACCTACTGTGTTCTTTATTTGGTTAAGTGTTTTTAATCTATTTGCAATTTCCCTGTTCTGGAGTTTCCTAGTGGACATTTTCACGACGGATCAGTCTAAAAGGCTCTTTGGCATTATCGCTGCGGGTGGAAGTTTAGGTGCCATTTGCGGGCCTTTGCTGGCCAGCAGCTTTGCCAATCAACTTGGGGTAGATGGCCTATTCCTCTTGGCGGCCACCTTACTTTTGGTAGTTACTTTCTCATTGTACAGATTGATCCAATTGCAGCCGAGTGCTTCTGAAGCTAAAGAGGCAAAAACAGCTAGTTACAGTAATATCAGCCTGAAAGGAAAATCAGTATTAGATGGGATAAAGCTGGTAATGAAATCTCGCTTTCTCCAAAAGCTCGTACTTTACATTCTTTTGTACACCTCGGTTTCTACCTTTCTTTATTTTGAACAGGCCCATCTTGTAGAGCAGCAATTGACAGCTACTGCAGACAGGATCCGATATTTCTCAAGGGTTGATCTTATTACCAATACGCTGGCCATAGGCGGTCAGTTTTTTCTAACCAATCATATCATAAAAACGTACGGTTTAAGTTTAGCGCTATGTGGCATTCCCATAGTAGTGGGCATAGGGTTTATGGTATTAAGCACCAAAACTATTCTTGTGGTGGTGGCGCTCCTCTTAGTGATTCACAGAGCCGGAAACTATATGCTTATGAAACCCGGAAGGGAAATGCTCTATACCATTGTGAGTAGGGAAGAAAAGTACAAAGCCAAGAACTTTATAGATACAGCCGTCTATAGAGGTGGTGATGCCTTGACGGGCTGGTTGTTCGCAGCTCTTGTTTCTCTGGGGTTAGGGCTTTCAACAATTGCTTTTCTTGCCGTACCTTTAATAAGTATCTGGATATATACTGGATATCAATTAGGTAACAAAACAGATAGGCTTACAAAAACCGTTCCTGCTAATTTTAAACAAACAAAATGAAAAGATATTCCAGACGCGAAGTTGCTAAACTAATTAGCTGCCTGTCGGCTAGCTCCCTGGTAGGGCCAGGATTGCTGTCTTTTAATTTAAATACTATGCGACAAAGAAAAATTCATTCTTCCGGCGAATTGCTCCCTGTTGTTGGTTTGGGAACCTGGCAGTCCTTTGATGTTGGTCAAAGCTCCGGGGCCAGGGATCCTTTGAAAGAAGTACTAAGAGAGATGACCAGAAAAGGAGGAAAGCTCATAGACAGTTCCCCCATGTATGGAAGTTCTGAAAAGGTGGTAGGCGATCTCACTGCCGAATTGGGCCTTCAAGACCAATTTTTTTACGCAACCAAAGTATGGATCAGCGGATTGTCTGAAGGGATCAGGCAAATGGAAGCCTCCATGAAAAAGATGAAAAGGCAGCAGCTAGACCTGATGCAAATACACAATTTGGTCGATTGGAGGACACATGCAAAGACGCTCAGATCGTGGAAAGAAAAGGGCAAAATACGCTATTGGGGAATAACCCATTACACCAATGGATCTCATGAGCGACTGGCACAGATCATTGAAAATGAAAAACCGGATTTTGTTCAATTCAACTATTCTATCAATGAGCGCAATGCTGAAAAAAGGCTTTTAAATACTGCCAAAGAAAATGGGACTGCGGTAATCATAAACAGGCCCTATGATGGAGGCTCCTTGTTTAGAAAGGTCAGAGGAAAGGAACTCCCTGGCTGGTGCAAGGAGCAAGAAATTCATTCCTGGGGACAATTCTTTTTAAAGTATATTTTAGCACACGATGCCGTAAACTGTGTTATTCCGGGGACCTCTAAACCCCATCATCTGGTAGATAATATGGGCGCCGGCTATGGACCCTTGCCCAGCGAATCAACCCGAAAGAAAATGATTCAACACCTTAATCAGCTTTAAGGAAATCCAATTAACATCTTAAAATGAAAAGCAAGAAATATTCCGATTTCTCATGGGCAGTCCTTTTATTTTGCGGAATCGTTTTAGTTAATAGCTGTTCCAAAAAGCGACAATTCTGGTTAGTAGAAAGTGAACATGGTCCTTTAAAAATTGAACTTGTGGCAGATAATATTACTGTACCTTTTGGATTAGCATTTCTGCCAGATGGAAAGCTGCTCGCAGGAGATAGAAGAAACAAAGAATTATACGCTATTTCAGTTAAAAGTGGTGAGAAAAAGAGAATAAAAGGTCTACCTCCAATTTTTGTCAAGGGAGATGGAGGTTTACTAGATATTTTACCACATCCAAAGTTCAGAGAAAATCAAATACTTTATATTTCTCACTCAATTGGGGATACACTTAGGAGCACCTTAGCTATAAGTAGGGCCATCCTCAAGAACGATTCTATTACACAGATCAATAGCATCTTCACTGCCCTGCCCTATTATAAAGGTGCAGGCCACTATGGCTCCAGAATGGTTTTTAAGGATGATCATTTATATTTTACCATTGGAGACCGTTATGATTTAGCAGATTCTGCCCAAACACTTCATAATCATCTGGGTAAAACCTTGCGAATTACAGCCAATGGAACGATACCTTCAGATAATCCTTTTATTGCTGCTAAAAACAGTAAAGCAGAAATCTGGAGTTATGGCCACAGAAATCCTCAGGGCTTGGCCCTACATCCTAAAACCGGAGATCTATGGCTTAACGAACACGGTCCAAAAGGAGGAGATGAAATAAACATTATTTATCCGGGCCTTAATTATGGCTGGCCTGTGATCTGTTATGGTATTGATTATGACGACAGCCCAATCGGCCAGGGAATTACTCATAAAGAAGGCATGGAACAACCCGCTCATTATTACACCCCCTCTATAGCTCCCAGCGGGATGGAATTCTATACCGGCGAAAAATTCCCCGAATGGAAAAACAATCTGTTTATTGGTGCCTTAGCCTTACAACATCTAAACCGATTGGTTATAGAAAATAACAAGATTGTACACGAGGAAAGATTGCTTGAAGGGTTTGGAAAAAGGGTCAGAGCAGTGAAGCAAGGGCCAGAAGGCTATCTCTATTTAGGGCTGGATGGCGGAATGATCGTAAGATTAGTTCCGGCCGAATAATGATAAAAAAAAAACAGGAACGATAGCTAAGCTATCCTCCCTGTTCTTGCCATAGATTTAATTAAACTATACTTATCGGTAAAGGGTAAAATGCCCTACATATTGTTGTTTTTCTTTGTCATTGGCGTTCACAACATACCAGTAGTCTCCTGTTGGTACTGGCCTGCCATCATAGTTACCGTCCCAATTAGCTACCTGATCTAGTCTTGCTACTACCCTACCGTAACGGTCATAGATGATCACTTCAATGTTGGGGAAGAAATCTCGGTTTCTGGGGAACCATACATCATTATTGCCATCTCCGTCAGGCGTAAAGAAATTAGGTATCTCTAACATTCCGGTAAAATCGAAAGGGAAGTTGATCACTGCCACACATCCATTCTGATCTACCACTCTTACCTCAACATTAGCATCTGCATTCGCCTGGTAAATACTTTCGCTGCCATAAGATTCCCCATTAAAGAAATACTCATAGCCACCATAACCTCCGCTAGCAGAAGCAGTAATTTCATTGGGACCTGTCTTAGTCGCTACTAAAGTTAGTGGTTCATAAGCATCGACGCTGAAGTCGACAAAAGTGGTACATCCATTAGAATGATAAATGTACACCGTATGATCTCCTGCCGGAAGGTCTCCCCAAACCCGGTCCGTAGTGGCCATGGCCGTTATAGCATCAGTAGGATCTGCAGGATCCAAGGCAAACAGCAGATCTGCATATTGACTCGTATCTTGCATTTCTACACTTGCGGTGCTATTTGGGAATATCCCTTCACAACCATAAACCACTTCGGCAATAGGTTGTAAATCCACCCCAATGCCCACGGGTACAATGACATTTGTTTCACATCCACGAGCATCTCGTACGAAAATGACGTAAGTATCTCCACCCACAAGATTGTCCCAAAACATGGAGGGATTAGGAGCAAAATCAATATCCGCGTTAGAGTTCACAGCAAATTCGTAAGGTGCTGTTCCGCCATTTACTGTAAGGGTAACTGTACCATCTGCATCACCTAAACAGGTTTCGGGGGTAGAATCTGCGATTCCGGCCACCAATTCCATAGGTTCTGTAATGGTGATGGTTTGGGTAATGGTACATCCCAGGTCGTCTTGTATAATAACCTCATAGCTTCTTGGCGCAAGGTCCGTAAATGTTTTTCTATTTGGGAACATGGGATCATCTGGTTCAAAGAATTCACTCAATTGATCTGCAATAGAGTATCTTATGATTCCGGTTCCTCCACTGGCTTCTATAATTAATTGTCCGTCAGTATCACCAAAACAGCTCACAGGTACAGCCTCTATATAATCTAATACTAATGGTGGAGGGTCTGTAATTACAATTGGAGGTGAAATAGCCGTACACCCACCGCTAGTCGCATAAACCCAATAGGTACCTGCTGGCAAGTCTCTGAAAATTCCCGAAGACTGGGCGCTTCTTTCCACATTAGCTCCGGAAGGGAAGGGTGGCGTATCAGAATTTAACAGGGTATACACATAGTTCCCTATTCCACCAAAAGCTTCTGATCTGATAATCCCTGTTGCCTCTCCTGCACAATTGATTGTGGCGTTGGCCAGGTCTAATGAAATAACGAGCGGAGCTGCTGGGTCCAATGAAATCTGATTCGACAATTCAAACGGACATCCATTAGAGTTTTGTACATCGTACTGGAATGGTCCAGGATCAATGGTAATGTTTTCACTGATCTGAACTGAGGTTGCCAACGGATCTCCAGCGTCCAAAGGAAGGAATGGATCTGCTGTTCCGGAACGTCTGAAGAAATAACTAACGCCAGGTTCTGGATTAGTGACCGTGAGTTCCATAATACCAACATCGCCACAACCTGGAGGCTGCAATTCTACCAATTCTGCTACTACTACCGGTGGATCAATAACAGTAATAGGCACGGTGGTATAGCTACAATCCCAACCATCAAATACGGTTATGGTATAATCCCCTGCAGATAAATTGCTAAAGGTGGTTGTAGTCTGCAGACCACTATTGGTCCCGTCAGAAAGTCTGTTTAACTGGTATAAATAATTACCGGGGCCTTGGCCTCCACTTACGTTGAATACTTCAATCTCTCCGTTGTTGTCATTGTTACATTGCAGCGGTGTCAATACCTGAATATCTGCATAAATTGGTGTAGGCAACGCCAGGTTGATCGTATTGGTTTCAATACAACCTTCAAGATCTCGCACATTTATCGTATACGTGCCATCAGAGAGTCCTGTAATATTATCGTTGGTACTCGGGAAATCCTGAATAATAGTGATCCCATCAGGAGCTATAACCTGATACTCGTAGGTACCCCATCCTCCATCGCCTACCAGGAAGATCTCTCCTAAGCCAGGTACGGCACAGGTAACCTCAGCAGTCTGGGTGGGGGTAACAGTCAACGCCCTGTCTGGCTGCCTCACTGTTGCCACATTACTCACTACATCACAAAATGGGGTATCAAGAGCTTCCACATGTACCACCAGGTTGCCCGCAGGTAAGCCTGTTATTGTTGCAGGATTCTGTACCGTGGTATCAAAGGATCCGGTAACACCGGTAGTGGTTTCTACTCCAAGATTATCTCTAGAGAAAACCTCGTAGTTATACGCTCCGGTATAGTTATTTATCTGGATGCTCATTTCCCCGTCAGACCCGTTAAAACAGGTTACGGGCTCTGTTTCGGCTACAACCGCTTCAATGGTGTTATAGTCTGGCACCGTAACTACCTGAGTTAAATATGTACATCCTGCATTTCCAACATCGGTAACGGCAAAAATGTAATCTCCAGGAGTGCTTATAGACCAATTCACTCTGTCTGTACCACCTGAATTCTGGACAGGTTCTGAACCGAGTGGAAGGATCTCCACATCATAGCTTCCCGGCCCTTCATTTATGATGATATCTATAGATCCCGGGTTCACACTTACGCCATCTGCCGCACAACTAATTGGATTTACATTAAACGAAAATGTAAGATCTGTTGGGGCATTAATATTCACAGTGGTCTGGATCTCACATCCATTCTGATCTGTTGCCGTCATTAACAATGACTGGTTAGTTCCATTATCAACTACTTCAAAAACATTGTTTGTACCGTTATTGAAAGTTGTCGTACCGTCAAACATCGTATAGGTGTAAGGAGCGGTACCCGTATTAACGCCTGTTCCATCTCCGTTGCTATCTGTATATACCGTTATGGTTGCCGTATTAAATCTGTTGCTACTAGGATCACAGGTAAATTCGGTATTAGCCGTATTGATCTGTAGTGGTGTAGGCTCAATGATGACCACATCTGCTGATCTATCTGTACAACCTCGGTTGGAAGTAACCTCGGCCTGATATGTTCCAGGAGGCAGGTTATCAAAAATAGCTGTGGCTTGCGCTGGTCTTATTACGGTAGTTGTTCCTCCATCATATAAGGTAAAGGTAAATGGCGTATCTGTATCCGAACCAGGTTGTAGTTCTACACTAATGTAACCATCATTGGCACCTGTACAGGTAATATCACCCTTAGGGGTGGCAGATATTACCGGGTTATTCACCACGGTAACATCTACCGTAGCGGTATCTGTACAAAGTGGAATAGTATTGGAATCCAAATCGGTTACCAAGATGGTATAACTTCCTGGAGACAGGTTAATAAAGACTGGATCATTCACCTGCACAATTGGAGGATTAATACTATCGTCTAGTTCATATCTGAAGTTTCCACTACCCCCACTGGTATTTACGGTAATTACACCATCTCCTGCATTACACGTAGGCTCTGTAGTCGCACTGGCAGAGATTGCAAAGAAATCGAATACCCTGGCCACAACAGTATTAGTACAACCGTTTCCATCCCTTACCACTATGGTATAATCTCCAGGATTGGGTACGGTAAAATTAGGGCTCGATTGAAACCCGCCACCAATGTCGTATTCAAAGGTGGTTTCAGGAGCGGGACCTGAAGTAAGCGGAGAGGTAACGTTGATGGTATAATTAGCTACGGCCGTACATTGGTTAATAACGTCAACCGTAGGTGTTGGTACTCCAGCAGCCTCAGTAACAGTAACTGTTGTGAAACTGGTACAACCACTGGCATCCTCCACATAGAAGTCATAATCGGCCGGATAAGGTCCAGCAATTTCATAGGTAGTTTGGGCTGTAAAAATCGTTGGGGCAGGATTTCCTGTGGGCACAAAAGCAAAGCCATATGGTGCTGTTCCCCCGGTTCCTCTAACGGTAACTAATGCCCCCACATTACAGGTAGCAGGTTCATTATTGTCTACTACCAAGGATGGAATATCTGTAACAATACTTACCAGCGCACTGCCATCACATTGGGTATCATCGTCATTAACCAAGACCTGGTAATTACCTGGCGGCAGGCTTGTAAAAGTACCTGCAAAAGGAAGGGTCTCATTTGTAAATGAAGTGGGACCAGATACAATGGCGCCAGTATCTGTATCTTGCAATTGTACTGTAAAATTCGCTGGGTTGTTCAATAAATTATCTACCGTATAGGATATTACTCCATTACCTCCAGGGGCACACGAAGCCGTGGTCGCCGTTGCCGTAACATCTACCGGACTTGGCGGCACAATTGGATCTATTTGTTCTATATAAGTACACCCCAGAGCATCTTGCACCTGAATAAAATATGTTGTTCCAAAGGTTACCTGCCCGGCAAAATCGTGAATATCGATCCCGTTTACGTTAGCCGGCACAAGTGGATTCCCAACCAAACCAAACAAATAAGGAGCTGTTCCGCCACTGGCTTGAAATCTGTAGGTGATCCAGGGATCCGTACAGTTTGCCGGTGGAGTATCTAGAGGGGTAAGTACAATTTGATTCTGTGAAATGGTGACAATTTCTCTCTCCTCACATCCCGCCGCATCCTGTGTAACTACCGTATAAGTACCAGGTATTACATTTGTAAAGCTCGCAGTTGTCGCTGCTGTTGGCCCTACTACGGCCACCGTGGCGCCGTTAATATCTTGTAAAGTATAGGTATAATTCGGAGTACCATTGGCAACCGCAGTTACATCAATAGCTCCCTCGACAGCTCCAGCCGTACAGACTGCATCGGTAACTGCAATTGTGGCATCTACTTGTGAACTGGCATTGACAGTTGCGGAAAGTAGCGGAGTGGTACATCCCCTACTATCTCTGATCATAAAGGTTGAATAAGTACCCGGAGCAAAACCAGAATAGATATTCTGGGTGGTATAGGTTGCACCGCCATTATCACTAAACTCATAAGGTGGAACACCAAAGTTGGTATCGGGTACCAGCTCTATAATCCCGTTGTTATCTCCACAGGTGGTATGTGTTGGCACTGCGGTACCGGCAATAGTCTCTGGTGGAGAAATGGTAACTACATTAGTTTCTGTTAAACATCCTCTGCTATCATATACTTCAAATTGGTAGGTGGTAGGAACCACTATTGAACCGTCATTAGGAATACTATAAATAAAGGAATTGCCGGTAATATTTGTGGTAGTGGTTGAATATGCACCACCGTTAATACTTACCTCGTAATAGTCATAATCGCCACCCGAAGGATATCCATTACTGATATTAACCCGTATTTGTGCTGGAGGACCTCCACAGTCCAATTCCTGTATGGTGGTGGCTGTAGCCGTTATTTCCTGAGCGATAGTAGCGGTAACAGTATCTCTACAATCATTTCCATCTACCACCTCTATAGTATAAGTACCAGGGGTAAGTCCTCCAAAGGAGTTACTTCCTCCTAAAGGTCCGCCATTAATCCTGTATTGATAAGAGCCATCACCTCCTGCAGCATTGACTACAAGGGTTGCAGCGTCTACATTGTCATAACAAAAATCAGAGGCTCCGTTGTCTAAAGTAAGTGTAGGACTAGACAGGGATGTTAGGGTAAAACTATCCGTTATAGTACAACCATTAACATCTGTCACACTAACCTGATAAAGTCCATCCTGGGTTAGGTTTGAAAATGTGTTTCCATTTTTAGGCCCTCTTACCGAGAGGTCTGGTTGTGTAAGTGTATATCTATTACCTCCCCATCCGCCGACGGTATTAATGGTCACTGCACCAACATTGCCGTTTTGGCAACTCATTGCAGTAACATTTAAACTTCCAATGGCAAAGGCTACAGCAGGTTCCTGAATGGTAAGGGTAGCTGTATCTGTACAATTGGTATCTTCATCGGTAACAGAAATCGTGTAATTCCCGGCAGTCAATCCGGCCAGGTCTATAGTACCATTAGTTTGGTTGGTATTAACCGGCCCGGCATCTATTTGATAACTATAGGTAGTGGCAAAGCCGTCTACAAGGAATCTTCCCGAACCATCACTATCTCCAACGCAGGTAACCACATCAATAGGAATAGCCTGCACCGAGATGGAACTTATGTCTGTTATCGCAAAGGCCTCATCATAGCTACAGCCCACATTATCAGTCACCCTAAAGGTATAGGTCCCAAGTCCCAGACCTGTAAAAACAGGATTGTTGCCATTATTTATGGCACTTCCAGCTGGGGCGATAATCTCGTAGGTGTATGGGGCAGTACCGTCTGTAACAGCTACGGTAACAGAAGCAGTACTGGTTATACAATCCAGGCTAGATATGGTAAAATCCATATCAGTTGGCTTGTCTAAGGCATTAAAGACTACTGGGGTCAGACTCTGTACACAACCATTGGCATCTCTGATCTGTGGGGTATAAGTACCTACGCCCAGGTTAGTAAACACCGTTGTTGGACCAAATCCTGCTCCAATACTGTAGTCATATGGTGGTGTTCCTCCGGAAACTCCCGATATGGTGATTTGACCACCGTTCTCATTTAAACAGCTCGGCACGGAATCCACTGTTGGTGTACCGTTGATATTTGAAGGGGTGCCTACAGTCTCAGCACTGGCAGGGGTGGTACAGGTAAAGCTACCTTGTTGGTAGCGGACCATCACATCATAAGATCCAGGAGCCAGATTGTTAAAGACATTACTTCCCTGATAACTCGCTCCATTATTATTACTAAATTCCAAATTGTATCCAAAACCATTGGTGACATTTACAATAATGCTTCCGTCATTAGCTCCACCGCAATTAGCGTCATTGGTGGTAATGGTGTATACCGGTGGCGGTAGGTCTTCCACATCCACATTAGCGGTGCGCTGGCAACCGTTAGCATCTTCTACCAGTATATTGTAAGTTCCGGCAGAATTCACCGTAAATACGGCTGTCGGGTCATAGTTGCCGCTCCAGGTGCCTCCTCCGTTAAGACTGTATCTATAAGGCGCTGTTCCTCCTGAAGTGGTTATCGTTACGTCCACGGTGGCCGCTCCACAGCCAAAACTGTCGTTGGCCGTAGCAGAAACATCTAACGGACTTATTCCTGCACCAATATCTATAGGATCGCTATTGACATCCTGAGTGACTAATTCGTTACATTTATTGGTCTCAACTCTTACACTGTAGGTACCTGGGCTAACATTGGCAAAGGTATAGCTGCTGGCGGCATCCGGACCAAATGTATCCACGGTTACCCCGTTTTTTATAAGTCGATAGGTATAGAATCCGGGAACCCCGAAAACGTCAACATCTATACTACCAAGTTCTCCACTACAAAGGATATCATTGGCAGTAACATCTACGGTGATATCAAGATCTGCAACAGTTACACTATTTGAAGGGAACAAACAGGCACTACTAGATACATTCTGTAACCGCACCCACACTACATAGTTTCCTGGAGCGGTAACATCAAAAAAAGGATCGGTCTGAAAAGGACCTGTAGAGCTGTTAAGACTATACTCATATCCGGCAGGTACATTGGTTACTTCTACCCTTCCAGGATTTCCGCAGACAATATCTTCCTTGATAAGCTGAGGATCCAGAGGATTTACGGACGATTTGAAATAGAAAAACTGTCCACCATCCACCTGTACTCTAAACTCTCCTGCTGAATCCAAGTTATACGTTGCCCCGGTACCCACCTGATCATAACAGGTATTATCCGTGTTTGCACAATCTTCTATTACA
>JBFOLQ010000322.1:0-3149 GCA_040830145.1 Flavobacteriaceae bacterium
CGGCCCTATTTTTATACGGTATCCCGGCCTTTGTCTTGTTTACGTTATTTGTGGTATTGTCCGTGGCCTATTATGCAAAGGCCTATCTTCGGAATCTTTATTTTGTAATTCCCTTCTTGGTCAGTATCATATATATGATAGGGAACCTAACCAATACCTTTTTGTTTATATCCTACCTTTCAGTACTTTTTGCCATTCATATTGGAATAGGAATAGGAATCGACAAAAATACGGGTCAAGAAATTCCCGAAAGATCCATATGATGATTCCATTGTACCTTCACCCAACAATATGAATCTTTTAGAGCGGATAAAGCATATTTTTTTAGGGGGGCAGGCCCGAACGGCACGTGCCAAAAAGAACGTGTTGCTCACCATTGTCCTAAAGGGTCTGGGCGTGTTGATTGGGTTTGTATATTTTCGACTTTCTGTTGATTACTTGGGAGAGTTTAAGTTCGGAATTTTTTTGACACTTCTTTCACTCATCGACTGGTTCTTGAATTTTGATCTGGGAATAGGCCAGGGCTTACGGAATAAGTTTGGGGAGTCCGTGGCGCATCAGAATGATGAAGATGCGGTACACTATGTAAGTACGGCATATTTTTCCTTGGGTGCCATTATTCTTCTGGTGACCCTTACCCTGGCCGGACTGAATTATCTACTACCCTGGCCAGAGTGGTTGAACATTCCATCGGACTTAGTGGAAGAGGTGAGGTTATTGGGACTCGTGGTCATTGTGGCATTTGGCATTCAATTTGTTGCCCGAAATATCTATGAGATTTTTTACGCCCTTCAAAAAATGGCCTATGTGGAATTTTTCACGTTTCTCACCAAGGCCTCTTTTTTGATATTGGTGTTGGTGATACCTTTTATCGTTTCAGATTCCCTCTTGCTTTTTGGTTCCGCAAAATCCTTGACCTTTGCCTTGGTGCCCTTGATTGTGGGGCTTTATTTTTTCAAAAAAAAATTCTACAAGTACCGACCTGTCCTCGCCCAATTCCGACGTGATTATTTTAAGGACCTGTTCACCTTGGGGCTTAAATTTTTTGTCATAAAACTGGCCATGCTCGTCATACATCAGACCAACAACATTTTAATTGCCAGTTTTGTATCCTTGGAAGGGGTTTCTAGATATGAATCAGCCTTTAAGTACCTGTCTGTCTTTAGTTTATTGTTCGTGATCCTCAACAATCAATTATGGCCTTCCAATATTGAGGCCTATGCCAAGGGGGAAATTGACTGGATGAAAAAAACCATGAAAGTTGTATTGAAAATATGGGGGGGTACAGTGATTTTGGCAGGGCTCATGGTGTTGTTGTCACCCTATGTATACGATTTGTGGCTGGAGGATAAGGTTCAGGTTTCCCTAAATATTTCCATAGCGGTGGCCATTTCCATTTGTCTTACAACTTGGGTAAACATGTTCAACATAGTATTGAATGGCACGGGCAAGATCAAGCTACAGATGTATATATGGATCATTGCAGCGGGCATCAATATTCCTGCTTCCTTATTTTTTGTAAAAGTGATGGACCTTGGGGTAGTCGTCATTGTGTTGGGAACCATAATTAGTTTACTACCGCTGGCCGTGGTATCGCCCATACAGGTCAAGAAGATATTGGCTGGAAAGGAAAGAGGTGTCTGGGGCCAATAATCGGGGATTCAAAAGCTTTGTAAATCCATACAATGGACAAAAAATCAACGGATTTTGACTTGATATAACGTGGGAATGGTGTTTAAACGAAATAAATACCTAAAAAATGTGTTTTTAGGTTACTTTGCCACCGTAATAGCTCCGTTAGAAGGGCCTAACCATTAAATTAACTATCTGTATGTGTGGAATTTGTGGTATGTTTCATTTTGATAGGGAAAAGCCTGTTTCCCGGGATGAAATTCTTCAAATGACCGATCTCATCCATCATAGGGGTCCTGATGATAGTGGCCTTTATATGGATGGAAATGTAGGTTTGGGGTTTAGGAGGTTGAGTATTATTGACCTTCATACGGGCCACCAACCCTTGTCCAATGAGGATGGGACTTTATGGATTGTCTTTAATGGGGAGATATACAACCATGGCAGCTTGCGAAAAATGTTGGTTCAAAAGGGCCATACTTTTAAGACCAAGACCGATACGGAGACCATTGTACACCTTTACGAAGAATATGGTAAGGAGTGCGTGACCCATTTGCGTGGGATGTTCGCCTTTGCCATTTGGAATGAAAAAAATAGGACCCTCTTTTGTGCTAGGGACCGATTTGGGATAAAACCATTTTTCTACTTTCTCAATGGCGACCGCTTCGTTTTTGGGTCAGAGATAAAATGTGTGTTGGGCCATACGGGGACAACCCAAACACTCTCACTTCCCATGTTAGATCAATATTTGGCATTCGGATACTCGTCCCGGAACGGTACCATATATAACGATATTCACAAGCTAAAGCCCGGGCATACTATGGAAATAGGGAGTGACGGTAGTGTGCGGACTTCCCAGTATTGGAACATAGAATACCGCCCAGACTATAGCAAGACTGAAGAGGAATGGTGCGAGCTACTGCGCGAGAAATTGTCAGATTCCGTAAAGACCCATTTGGTCAGTGATGTTCCCTTGGGGGCTTTTCTGAGTGGGGGAATTGATTCCAGTGTGGTGGTGGCATTGATGGCCACACATTTGGATACACCTGTAAAAACGTTTTCCATTGGTTTTAAGGAGGCGGAATTCAACGAATTGAAATATGCTAGGGAACTGGCCAATAAATATCAAACAGAGCATTACGAGCAGATTATAGAGCCGGAATCCATTGGACTTTTGCCCCAATTGGTGGATGCCTATGATGAACCCTTCGCCGATGCATCTGCCATACCCACCTATTTCGTTTCAAAATTTGCAAGGGAATATGTGACCGTGGTGCTTTCAGGAGATGGAGGTGACGAATTGTTTTTGGGGTATAATACCTACCAGAAAATGGCCAATCTACGCAGGTATAACCTCTTGCCAGATGCGGTGTCCCGTCCCTTTTGGGGAGGGGTACATAGCATGATTCCCAATGGGATGAAAGGGAAAGGGGCCACCTATTACCTGTCTAGGCCCAAGAACAACCTACCTGCGTATCAGTCGCTTTGGAACCTAGAAGAACGCAAAAGGCTTTTTA
>JBFOLQ010000323.1:0-8307 GCA_040830145.1 Flavobacteriaceae bacterium
AATCCCAATCTTGATATTGGTTTTGTCTTCTATAAACATCATGGGATATCCCAAACGTCCGCCGGCTTATATTTTCGTTTTCCGGTGCATTACAAAAACAATGGAACATCCCCATAAGAATATATTTAAAAAGAATGCCCCCTTGAGACCCATTGGTTCCTTAGCTACAAATTGGTCACTAAACACCGTCTGCGCCCTTGCTCTTTTAGTATCCTGTAGCAAGGAAGAGGGTTCAAAAATAGAGGCTAAGCCCACACTATTGGCTCCCCCTATAGAAATGTCGGCCGTCACTTCCTTTATTGCCTTTGGGGAAGAATTAACGCCCCAGCAGAAAAACCCGGCATTGGAATACGTGGCCAATACTTCAAGTTTACCGGTAAGAGCCGTCTGCTCCGGGTATATTGAAAAAATAGTGTTGAACCAACATATTGCGGACTACGAAATAAGAATTCGGTTGTCCCCCAACTCTCCCTGGTTGATTATATACGATCATATTATCGCCCCAGAAGTATCTGAGGGAGATTCTGTAGTATCCCAGGATATTCTGGGCACCATAGGACTGGGGAATAGAACTGAATTACAAATCAACCATGAAAGCGGAAACCATCAAATAGCCCATTGCCCCCTACAATTTGGTACGGTCAGCTTTGTTCGGGCGCATACCGATATCTCCCCTTCTTGGTGCCTAGAGGACACGGTAACCCCCTGATGCCAAAATCACATGGTCCCCATAAAGTGGAACCCCACACTTCATATACTTCAATTTTTCCATAAATTCCCTGATCAATATCATAATTCCCCTCCATAAAATTGGATATACTTGCATTGTTTAAAACAATTCTAAATACAGGTCGGGCAAGCCCAAAGTTTGTCAATAACCTGCCTGAGAAGTAACTTTGTTACATAAAACGACTCCCATGAGTGGACTGATTAAATCTTCCATTGCCCGAAAAGTGGTCATGGCCCTTTCGGGGCTTTTTTTGGTGTTCTTTCTCCTAATGCACTTTAGTATCAACTTTGTCTCTGTCTTTTCAGCGGAGGCTTTTAACAAGGCTTCCCATTTTATGGGATACAATCCCTTGGTTCAATACCTTATGCAACCTATTTTGATTGCCGGGGTCATTGTGCATTTTGTTATGGGCATTTTCTTGGAACTCAGTAATCGCAAGGCCCGAAATGTAAAATATGCCAAATACAAAGGCAGTGCCAACGCCTCCTGGGCCTCTAGGAACATGATATGGAGCGGCCTAGTGGTTCTTGCTTTTTTGGGACTCCACATGTACGACTTTTGGGTTCATGAAATGAACTACAAATACATTGAAGCAAAGCCAGAAGACCCAGTCCGTTATTTTCACGAGTTACAGGAAAAATTTCTTTCCCCAGGGAGAATAGCCATTTATGTAATCAGTTTTGTTCTGTTGGCCCTTCACCTTTGGCACGGATTCGCATCCTCTTTCCAAAGCATGGGCTTTAACAACAAATATACTAGGGCCATTACTGTATTTGCCAAAATATTTGCGGTGGTCATTCCGTTAGGATTTATTTTTATAGCATTATATCACCACTTTAACCATATACACTAATTCATATGGGCGTATTGGATTCCAAGGTTCCATCCGGTCCGTTGGCCGACAAATGGACCAAGCACAAGAACGATATTAACCTGGTCAACCCTGCCAACAAAAGAAATATTGACGTTATTGTCGTAGGTACGGGTTTGGCAGGAGGAGCCGCTGCAGCCACCCTGGCAGAACTGGGGTATAATGTAAAGACCTTTTGCTATCAGGATTCCCCTAGAAGGGCGCACTCCATTGCCGCCCAAGGGGGTATCAACGCAGCCAAGAATTACCAAGGTGATGGTGACAGCCCTTATCGTCTCTTTTACGATACTATCAAGGGAGGGGATTATCGTTCCCGTGAGGCCAACGTATATCGTTTGGCCGAGGAGTCTGCCAATATCATTGACCAATGCGTCGCCCAAGGCGTTCCCTTTGCCAGGGAATATGGTGGTCTATTGGACAACCGCTCCTTCGGGGGGGTATTGGTATCCAGGACCTTTTATGCCAAAGGGCAAACGGGCCAACAACTTTTGTTGGGAGCCTATGCCGCCATGAATCGGCAAATCAACCGGGGAAAAATTCAGGCCTACAACCGCCATGAAATGATGGACCTCGTCTTGATTGATGGCAAGGCCCGTGGAATCATAGCACGAAATCTGGTCACTGGCGAAATACAGCGACATGCGGCCCATGCCGTGGTATTGGCCACTGGAGGATATGGAAATGTGTTTTTCCTATCGACCAATGCCATGGGCAGTAACGTCATGGCCGCTTGGCGGGCACATAGAAAAGGGGCCTTTTTTGCCAATCCATGTTACACACAGATACACCCTACCTGTATCCCAGTGTCGGGTGACCATCAGTCCAAACTGACACTCATGTCTGAATCCCTTAGAAATGATGGGCGTATTTGGGTTCCCAAACGCATGGAAGATGCCCAGGCCATTCGCGAGGGGAAGTTGAAGCCCACCCAACTTTCAGAAGAGGAACGGGATTATTATTTAGAGAGAAGATACCCTGCTTTTGGTAATTTGGTCCCTAGGGATGTCGCCTCCCGGGCCGCCAAGGAACGCTGTGATGCAGGATTTGGGGTCAATAAGACCGGAGAGGCCGTCTTTCTTGATTTTGCCGCGGCCATTCAACGGTACGGCAAGGAAAAGGCCCTCACTTCTGGTATCAAGGATCCCGATAAGAAAACCATTACCCAATTGGGAGAGGAAATTATAGAAGCCAAGTACGGGAACCTCTTCCAGATGTACGAAAAGATTGTGGATGAGAATCCATATAAAACGCCCATGATGATCTATCCTGCCGTGCATTACACCATGGGTGGCCTTTGGGTAGATTACAACCTACAGACCTCCATCCCGGGTTGCTACTGTGCAGGTGAGGCTAATTTTAGTGACCACGGAGCCAATAGACTGGGTGCCTCGGCATTGATGCAGGGACTGGCCGACGGCTATTTTGTGCTTCCCTACACCATAGGGGATTACCTATCGGATGACATTAGAACAGGTCCTATTGCAACTGATTCCGCGGAATTTGAGGAAGCCGAAAGACAAGTTCGTGATCGCCTTGAAAAATTAATGGGGGGCTCCGGAAAACATTCCGTGGACCACTATCATAAAAAATTGGGCAAGATCATGTGGAACAAATGTGGCATGGCCAGAAACGAACAGGGACTCAAGGAAGCCTTGGCCGAAATTGCCGAACTACGAAAGGACTTTTGGGAAAATGTAAAAATCCCTGGAAGTGTTGACGGTAAGAACCAAGAGCTTGAAAAAGCTGGACGTGTGGCTGATTTTTTGGAGTTGGGGGAGCTTTTTGCCAAGGATGCCCTTCATAGGAACGAATCGTGTGGAGGCCATTTTAGGGAAGAATATCAAACGGACGAGGGAGAAGCCCTTCGCGATGACAAAAAGTTTAAATACGTGGCCGCTTGGGAGTTCAAAGGGGAACCCAAGGATGCTGTTTTGCATAAGGAAGACCTCGTGTTCGAAAATATAGAGCTTAAGACAAGGAGTTATAAATAGTTGTTGGCCAAAAGTTGTTGGTGTGATGACCAATAACGAAGGGCGAACAATGAACAACCGCATACCATGAAATTAAATCTGAAGATTTGGAGGCAAAAAGATGCCAACTCAAAAGGACAATTGGTCGATTATCCCATGGATGGTGTTGAGGGTGATATGTCTTTCCTTGAAATGTTGGACGTCCTCAATGAGGAACTTGTCAATAAGGGCGAGGAACCTGTTGAGTTTGACCATGACTGTCGTGAGGGGATATGTGGTACCTGCTCGCTACAAATCAACGGGGAACCCCATGGTCCTGATAGATTGGTCACGACATGTCAGTTACATATGCGAAAATTTAAGGATGGTGATACCATCGTCATTGAACCCTTTCGCGCCTCGGCCTTTCCCGTCATCAAGGACCTCGTGGTAGACCGTAGTTCCCTAGACCGTATACAACAGGCGGGAGGGTACATCTCCGTCAACACTTCAGGTAATACGGTTGATGCCAATGCAATTCCCATTGAAAAGGAAAATGCCGACAAGGCTTTTGACGCAGCTGCCTGTATTGGTTGCGGAGCTTGTGTGGCTGCCTGTAAAAATGCCAGTGCCATGTTATTTACCTCGGCAAAAGTGTCCCAATTTGCGCTATTGCCGCAAGGTCGGGTGGAAGCTACCGATCGTGTCTTGAACATGGTGCGCCAAATGGATCTTGAAGGGTTTGGAAACTGTACCAATACGGGAGCTTGTGAAATAGAATGTCCCAAAGGTATCTCCCTTGAAAACATTGCCAGAATGAATAAGGAATACCTTATGGCCGCCTCAAAAGGATAGCGAAAAACTGTATTTTAAATCATATCAGAACCTCTTTCATCGCTTGATGGAAGGGGTTTTTATTTATGTAGGAAATATCCTATTTGGCACTTTATCAGCCACTTCCTGTCCAGACTTACCCGCCAATAGGCCCTCTATACCACAAAATACACCCCTTTCACAACAATTAATTAACAGGGTCCCCTACAGCATTTATTTTTGATTGATACTAAGGTGAATACGTCTCTAGAACCAACTGACCACCTCCAAAATGATACGCAAAAAGCGAAACGAAAAAGGGAAGACAACCAATTTTGCATATGTCCATGCCATTTGGTTGCTATTGGCCATCGGTGTATGGAACCAAGCCTATGCCCAAATTAATACCAACAAATTTTTCGTAGGGCTACAATCCGATGACATTACCGCCTGTTCCGGAGGTAACTCAACCTTTAGCATTCGGAGCAAGGCAAACGACGCACATGCATTTCAATTGACCGTAGACCTATCAGACGGTATCTCATACGTTTCAGGCTCTGTTACCATTGTTTCCCAAACGGGGTCATCAGATTTTACGGTCAGTGAGGTGGACGTTTCAGACCCAAACCAACCCATCTTCGGAATAGAAAGGCCAAATGATGATCCTTGGCAAGTAAATGACGAGGTCCATATCAGGATAAGCAAAACTTCTAACTGTGATGCCGTGCAGTTTTCGTATGGAGGAGGCCTGTTCAAGGATGTGCATACCATATCCTTTGAGGACAGCTCGGGAACGGTATCCAATAGTGACACGGACCTAACAGTCAATTCTTATAACCTTTTTAGGCCTTCGCTGGCACTTTCTGACATTGATCCAATGACGCTCCATGTTGGGGAATCTGACCAACGGAATGTTTCCATTACAAATTCAGGGAATGGTAATTTAACCACTTTTGAGCATTTTGTGGAAGTTCCCACGGCATTTCAGTCCGGTTACTCCCTTTCCTTTAATGGAACTGCCCTAACCCCCTCTAGTACAAGCGGTACAATATTTACCTATACCATTGATCTATCACAGGCTCCCTTTCTGGGAAATGTAGGTGATGGTGATGCCCTTTTTGAAAATGAGACCATCGTATTGCGTGAAGAGATTTCAATGGACAATTGTACCTCCACCGATTTGTTCATCAAACATCATTCTGAATGGGGCTGTAGTTCGTCCGATACGTGCCAAACCACCAACCAGCCTGTTGGTGATATCGTTTTGGCCCAATACTGGCCCAGTTTTGAGTTGACCACCGTTAATACTCCCACGCCACAAATGAACTCGGCATCCACCTATACCGTGGAATTGCTCAACTACGCCTCCGCTGAAAATGCCTATAACGTTAATTTCAATGTGGGATTTGGTTGGGTCAGTAACTTATCTAGCCCTTGGGAGAATCCACTGTACGGCCCTGATTACAGAAACGATCGGACCGTATCTAACTTTAGGTTTACCAATGGGACCGCCTTTACCCCGACAAGGTGGGAAAAAACAGATGGGACCGGGTATGGATTGGGCTCTTATTTGGTTGGACACGACCTATTCACAAGTGACCCTGATGGTCCAGGAGGCCTAGAGGATCTGGATGGAGATGGATTTTTTGATGATATGGCCCCCGGTGCCACCACACAACTGAATGTTGACCTTTCCTTTTCACCCCTCACCCCCGGATGTTCTGAAGGCTATTCACAATATATCTACTATGAACAACTCCAAGTCCATATGTGGTCCACCAATCTATGTGGTAATTTAACACAGCAACATAATGAGGGCCTCAATGAAGCCGATGTTTATGTTGAGGGATTGTTCAACTGGGGTGATCCAGAACGATTTGATCCAGATATTGAAGAAGGTGCCACGACCCATTTAAGTTTTATTGGGAACTTTAAAACGGGAGGGGTTCCCCCAACGTGCAGTGGTACGGATTTAATATCAAATGATGCCAGTACCACCTATACCGTTCTATTAACGGTCCCCAATGGCGTCACATTGGACCCCAGTGCTTCCACTGACTATTCACAGTCTGGAAATACCATTCAATTCCAAATCTCAAATTTAGAAGATTATCAAATAGATGGATGGGAGATGAAAGTCCCTATAGACTTTCCATTGAACATCGACTGTAATACCTATACAGGGGGTTCCACCCTCAACGTTCCATTCTCAATCAACTACAATAGCTCTTGCTTTAATAGGCAATTGCATTGTGGGGATTTTGAGTTGGAGGCCCACTGCGACACCACATGTGACGGAGCGGTAACCTCTACCTTTGATGCAAACCGGGTCACCGCTGGCTGGACGGATGAGACAATGGCCACCAAAGTTACACTGGACGCCAATACCCATGACGTAAAAATGTACATGCCCCGGGATGAGATGGTCATCAATGCCTCGGCATTTATGAGAAATGAAACCTCTGATAACCTTTTCTTTGAAATACGATATGTGACCGACAATTCAGGGGTTGACATGTCCGATATCATTCAATTTGAATCCGGCACCATTACCATCAACGACCTTTCATCAGGTTCCCAATCAACGCCCATAACTGTAAATCCAACAGTGTCTACCCAAGGCACCAATGACAATTTCATGCTTTTTGACCTTTCCAGTTATAGGTCCATTATTTCGGGCACCTACGAATATGGGGAGGGGAATGAGGCAGATGAAATATCCCTGGAACTCCATTTCAGGTTTAAGGACTCTTTTCCCGAAACCTCCAGATTATATGAATTTTACTCTTTTGAAGGGGCCTTTTATACAGAGGACGGGGCGGGGACCCCAACCGTTTGTGAAACCTATAATGACAGGGCCTTCTTCTTTGAGCCCAATGTATATTCGTGGACACAGGGAGGCAATTTTGTGACGGGCTGTGACGAAAAATGGATTGAAGTGGGAATGGCCATGGTTTCGGGTCTATCGGACAAATTCCCTAATGAATTTAGACCTTTGGCCACTTGGGATGAAGTGACCATTGAAATCCCCCAGGGAATGCATTTTAATAATAAAGTTCGGGGATTATGGTGGCCCAATGTCATGCCCGCGAATGAAATGCCCACGGAATCAAATGGGGGATTAAACTTTTCAATAAGTGGTAACGTGGTTACCATTACCAAAGGGCCCAATTTCACGTATTTGGACCAAGGAGGGAATGACTATCCTACGTTGGGCATTTCGGTATATGCTACCAGTCAAACCCCTAGTTCAAGCAACCATGATCTATCCATTGAATGGGACAAATTTGCTTATACGGATACCCCCGAGGCCGTTACCGACAATGAGAACGAGTCCTTTACTTACCACAATGTTCAGTATAATTTTATCGCCAATCAAACCAACGTTTCGGGAAATAGTTTGATCGAGGGCTTTACCATTGATATCTGTAAACAATATAACACGGCAACAACAGAATTCAATTGGTTGCGTGTTGAAACTGGGGGTAATTTTCAAATTACATCCGCCGAGGAGGAATGGCCCAACGCAGGCACTACCTATAATGTGGTGGAAGCAAACGGGGTCTATTATATTGAATATGGAGAACTTGGCAGGACCGAAACCAGTGATCATTGCCGCCTCATTAGGTTTGAGGGAACCTACACCAGTTGTAGCCCCATAGACGTGAATGTTTCCCAAAACTACGATTGTATTGCCTATCCCACTGACTACAGCAGCACTGCTTTCTTCCATGAGCAAACCTTTACATTAGATCCCGTGGATGCCGTGGCCCAGTTTGCTATTTTGAGTCAGCCGACCTCCACAGTTGATATGGGCGACAATTACGATATTGAAATGGAAGTGAGAAATGCGGTGGGCGGGGATTTAATTGACACCGTATTGACATTTGATATTCCCTGTGATATCACGCGCCTGGAAATCGTCAATGGCACGCTTGACCTTG
>JBFOLQ010000324.1:0-7051 GCA_040830145.1 Flavobacteriaceae bacterium
AATTTCAAGATAAAATCAATCAGTTTGCGAATAAAACCATCATCGATTTTTTTAACCAACCATCGGCTTTTTTTTAACATATTTTCCGTAAGACATAATATTGCACTTGATTTATCTTAAGACTTACCAGCTCCTTTTTTAAGTGGCGGGTTTTTCCGGATCAATTGAGTGAATGAAGATTGGATAGATGATGGAATTCGGTACTTCAAAACCCTGTCAATAAGGTTATATCCCTTTCCTCTTCTACCGGTCAAAAGCGAATAACGCATAATGATCATAGATACGACCTAAATAATGATTTAAACATAAGTCTGCCACCTACACAGACTTTTTACCCCAAACCCCAACCCAAATCTTAATGCATGAAACCTACTTTACACTCCAAACACATTTTTGTATTGCCCCTACCCAATGGAAACATCTCTGTTGGTGCCTTGAAAGGGCTTCATTTCCATAAGACTTTTTCAGAATTTTCATGGTTGCTCATCGGTATGGCACTAAGCATTTTCTTTGTAAGTGGTTCCCTATCGGGCTATGCACAGGAACTGGTTACAAACGGAGCCTTCAATGGAGCATCGGGTTGGTCACAGGGCAATGGAGCACATGTCATCAATTGGCATGACCATGTCAATATGATGAACCTGAACGATGGGTATGGTGTTGGCGGTTATGTACAACAGTCCATAAATACCCTTCCGGGAGCAAGGTACCGGCTCACCTATAAGGCACACAACCATATTACCAACAATTATAGAAATAGACATACCCAGACCCTTCGCACCTCCGTAAATTCCCAATCCTCGGACTGGGTATTACCAGATCCAGGCAATCATAACCATGGATTCTTATCGAGAAGTGTCGAGTTTACGGCCACAAGCCATTCCACTACCATTAAGTTCCAACATGTGGGCGGTGACACCTATGAGCACGATATTCTTATTGATGATGTCAGTGTATATCAAACCGCTCCCCCACCCCCGGTAAACTGTACCGCCCCTTCGGCTTGCTCCGTGACGGGGCCTCAAGAATTGACTGAGGGAGCAGGTGGAATATTTTCGGTGAATGGTGGTAATCCTGTCAATGTTACTTCATGGAGCATATCCCCAGCTTCCGGGGCAAGTACTTCTTCAGGTACGGGAACCAGTACAGGAAACATTGTTTTTAATACACCGGGGACCTATACCGTTACCTTTACACGTACCAATAACAATAGTCCAAATGGATGTTCACAAGCCGCATCCACATCTTGCTCCCATACGGTTGCAGTATTGGAAGCACCCTGTACAGATCCCAACAAGTATGCAGAAAATTGCGATTTTGATGGGGATGGTATTACTAATGGTGAAGACCTTGACGATGATAACGATGGTATTCTGGATACTGTGGAGTGCCCATCGCAAGATTCAAATTGGGTTCAACTGACAGCTACTATGATAGGGCTTCCCAATAATACTGAAGATCAGGATATCACCAATGTGGACATCAGTGAACACTATGGATTGATCACCGGAAGCATCATCGTATCTGGGAGTAATATATCCACTGATGACCAAGGGCAGATTAGGCATGCTCCAAGGGCCAACGATTTCCCTCAGTTGACTTTCTCTGGAACCGCTGCCTTACAACTACGTGTAGATTTGGGAGACAGGGTGAACTACCATGCCGGAAACTACAAAGGTTTTCATTCCAATCAAGTCACTTTCGAACAAGACCTTAAGAACGCGGATGGAAGTGTTTATAACAATAATCAATTTGCCCATCCTTTTTATCGAAATACCTCCAAAGGTGCTTCATTCTATGGTGTTAGCAAGCAAGTACAGGGAGCCCATGTCCATGAAGTACCGTTTGCTTTTATTTCTAGGGATTTCAAACCTGAAGGTCAAGGGTTTCGAACCATTACATATGACAGACACGACCATGTTACCAATGCACCGTTCCATATAACCCTCAAAGCTACTGGAAGCCCTTCAAGCTGCGATACGGATGGTGACGGAATCCCCAATCAGTTGGATAACGACAGTGACAATGATGGTTGTGTTGACGCCCTTGAGGGAGGAAACGACTTCGAAGCAACAGATGTAGATGACAATGGAATGCTCATAGGAGCTGTGAATGATAGTGGAATTCCCTCCATAGCTGGTGATGGTCAATCCTTGGGAGACAGTCAAAATGGCGATGTATCTTCCCAATGTATCATGGATTCAGACGGGGATGGGGTCATTGATGACGATGAGGCCAATGACGGAACGGACCCCAACAATCCCTGTTCACTAAACCTTGACAGTGTAAGCATAAATGCCACCAGTCAAACCGATTGTGATGGGGATGGAGTCACCAACGCCGATGAAATCAACGGTAGTGATAATGACCATACCACCCCTGGTGACAATACAAACCCCAATGACCCCTGCGATTACAATATCGCTGACATTACATTGGAACAGGGAGGTGATTGGGCCAATGCCGATTGTGACGACGACGGTGTGGACAATGGAATAGAAATCATTGATGGCACAGACCCCCTTGACCCGGATACCGATGGGGATGGAGTCACCGATGGAAACGAAAAGCATGACGACACCAATCCTTTGGATGGGTGTGACTACAACCCTGACAGTGTCACCATGGCACCTTCCACCGAATGGAATGCCATGGACTGTGACAATGATGGGGTGGACAACGGCACCGAAGCCATTGATGGTACCGATCCACAGAATCCGGATTCTGATGGTGACGGCGTGACCGATGGAAATGAAAAGACCGATGGTACCAATCCATTGGACCCTTGTAGCCTAGTACTACAGAGTGTTTCCATGAATGCTACCAGCCCTGGGGATTGTGATGGCGACGGGGTCTCAAATGCCCACGAGATAAACGGTATCGATAGAGATCACACCACAATGGGGGACAATACGGACCCTAACGATCCCTGTGATTACAATCCAGGCGACATCACCCTACCGGTCAATGACACCGATGCCGATGGTGTTCCCAATGCATGTGATAAATGTGAGGGAAGCGATGACTCCATTGATATTGATGCCAATGGGGTACCGGATGGTTGCCAATCCTGTGAACTTTCAGTACAGACAGAGGACGCAATGGTATGCGGCCACAATATCATGGTGGAATTGGCTGCCCAGGTACAGAATGCCACCTCCTCTGTGATATCAGGATGTGAGTATCCTACCATCCCCTTTGAACGATGCACCGAGCCAGGGGTAGGTGAAGGATTTGAAATATGGATTGACCACGGGGATAACTATGCCTTTGAAACCTCTGAATCAAGGTTCCTGGTCTTGGACAATGGCACTGCCCAATACACGGCCACTGCCTCCAATGGGATTGATGATATTGCTATCAACATCATGTTCAGTGGTTATACCACCTCCCTTCAACAAGCGCCCCAACAGAACCTTTGTGGGGCTGCGGATACCACTACCTGGGAATACTGGACCGCTACCTCAGGGACCATGGAGTCAAGGTTGCACGGCACCTTTTCAATCCGTGGGGAAGGGGCTTTTCAAATGGGCGACGGGGCCAACGTTACCTCCCAAGGTTTCGGAGCTTCCGGATGGATTTCCTTCCAAGGAGGGGATGGTGCATATAAGCAAGGTGGTATCAGCATTGGTCTCGGCGAATGTTCACCCATAAAGGAACAGGCGGGACCTACCTTCGCATGGACAACATCCAATGGGAATATTGTTGGCCCCAATGACACACCCAATATCACCGTAGATGCCAGGGGTACCTATCAGCTCACCGTTACGGATGCACTTGGATGCACCCAAACCAAGATCGTACGTGTCTATTGCGACTTGGCCGGAAAAGGTCCCACCGCCAAAAACGGAATCAAAAAGATATACCCTGTGCCGTTTGACCCCGCAACGGACAAACTATTGGTAGAGGTACAGACTGACAAGCAAACAGGTCCTGTGAAGGCCGTACAAAAGATATCGGCCACACTCCATAATAACAATGGGAAAAAAGTAGGTACGACCCAATATTTTGAGATACGAAAAGGAAGGGACCTCTTCCACTTTAAAACAAAATACCTACCTGCAGGTAAGTACTTCATTAGGGTCAACGGTGCCAATTGGGACGATAGTAGGCAGATTTTGGTCAAATAAGCTATGTACCACTAAATGACCCTAGAACCAAAAAGGGGCCGTCCACGTTTGGATGGCCCTTTTTCTTTTTTGAAAATGGACAATGCCCGGTAAAATATATAGGGGTCAATACCTTTTGGGGCCTTTCCATGCACTTCCATACTCCTGTAAAAATTCCGATTTTATCCTTTGTAAATTACTGAAAATTAACATTTTAATTTAAAATACATATTGTAAATCATTGAAAAACAACGCATTAATATATTATGCATGCATAATGTTCTTTTCATCGCTTTTACGTGCATTTCATCCAATTAATAAAATAAGAACCATGCCATAACCTACATTTGGGAGCATGTTAAAAATTTAACACTATAGAAAAAAATTACGCTTCTCCAGTGCTCCATTCGGAGCTTTGATTTCAAATCAAAAACCCTTTAAACACTTGACCGGGAGGTAAGGTTTTTTTGAGTTTTAGGTTGTTTATGAAGAGGATGATGCGCGGATGAAAAATAACTGTATAATCTAAAGAACTATGCGCTCTTTTGGTTCCCCCAATGGGTACCCTTCCCGGGTCACCCCCAAAGGCAAATGTAGTATCAAAAATATCCCTCAATCCATGGGGTTATTGCCTATTTCCAAACTATTTGATGAGTACCGGAATTCTGGGAGCCTAGGTCTAAATAAGGTAACCGAGGACCCTCTTGGGCAGTTCACAAAATGAAGGAACGACCCTTGAGGTGCTGCCATGCAGTTTCCATAAAAGGGATACAACGCAATAAACCAATCAAATTAAAATAGAAATATGCCAATGTACATTCAATTCAATACCTACACATAATACGAGAGTTGTATTAACAGTGTTTTGCATTCTTCCCCAAAGAAAATCATGTTCCCATTCTGACAAATCAAGGTAAGGTACTTGCCTATGTCATGGTCAACAAAAAAATGATAAACCAAAACCATTAAACAATGTTTTTCTTTCGAACACTTCAAAGTATCGCTCGCTTTGGATCTTTTGCAATGATTTTTGTCTTGCTCTGTAGCCTTATGCCAAGTAAGGATACCACTTATTCACTTGAAGACGCTTCAGAAAACCCAACTGAAAGTATGGGGATGGCCTATGATGCCATGGCTTTTGAAGATGAAGAGGATCCTGGACCATGTGTCCCCAATGAACCCGTAACCATTACATCCGACCTAGAAGCAAACACCACGGTCTCCGAAATCTTAAATGGTGCCTTCTGTATTCCTGAGGATGTATGTGACATAAGGGATGTTTCCTATAAATTCACGTTCAAGGATGACAGTGACCCCAATGCATTTACCAGACATACCGGAGGGTATGGAGGTTGGCAACGAATCAGGTCAGAGACCAGGGGTTGTGCCACTGCACATGAATATTTGAGGGAACGTACCGTTACCAATGTCTATACCAATGCTGCGGAATCCGTTCAATTGAATATAGCGGATGAAAATCTTACGGGAAGAACACAATACTTTAATAGTATCCACAACGGTTCCCGTGTAAAAACGAATCACTACTATTCAGAAACCAGAACATGTTGGTATTGGTTTCAACAAATACGGTATGCCGATTGTTTTTATGAATACGATCAACACAAAAATCAATATAACGGCTATAATGGCCGATTTACGTTGGAAGGTACCCTAACAGCTGAGGAAGTCCAAGAGTTTTTGGAAACCTCAAAATTGCCTTTTGAATTAAATCCCACTGGAGATTTAATTCTGGAAAGTGCAGAATTGACCTATACCCCTACCGACTGTGATGCGAACCAAGATGGCATTTGTGAGAATGCACCAGAATGTTCCGAAGGTCCTGACAGTGATAATGATGGGGTGTCTGATGTTTGTGACATATGCGAGGGCCACGACGATAATTTGGACAGTGATAACGACTTGGTCCCGGACGGATGTGATGTCTGTGCCGAAGGTGACGATAACATTGATACTGATGGGGACGGCATAGCTGATGCCTGCGATATCTGTCAGCACGGTGACGACAACGCCGACAATGATGGAGATTCAATCCCAGACGGTTGTGACCTTGATGATGATAATGATGGTATTCTTGATGTTGATGAAAGCATATGCACCGTTGATCGGGTTACTACCCCGGAAAACCTCACTTGGCATGGTAGAGCTGCTTCCAATATAAGCACAGCGGATGGAACCACGTTAACAGTCTCCGGTGCAGCATGGGCCAATGCATACTCTGATCAATCCTTCGACCTCCCTTTAACAATTCAAGGTACCGTTACGGCTGCCGTCCATGGTATGATCGGAATATTACCAGTGAATGGTACCGAGACCACTGGGTGGAACGATAGAGGTTATAAATTTCAATTTAATGGCTCAAATGGCATGTATGTACGACATGGCTCCTCGGTCAGTGGGTGGCAAGCTCCTTCAATCGTTGGCACCACATTCAAACTTGAGATTGATGCGGACGGAAAAATGAAATATATTCATAATGGTGCTGAAGTATATACAGGAACCATTCCCATAGGTAATTACAAACTTACCATATCCCGTGGCTCCTTTACGGTGGCCAATTTCCAAATCTTACGGACACGGACCACCACAGATCCAAATGAGTGCGATACTTTGGATACTGACGGTGATGGCACTCCAAATCATTTAGATCCGGATAGTGATGGCGATGGTTGCCCCGATGCTTTTGAGGGAGATGGGGATTTCACCTTGGAACAAATAGAAAATGGTGCCCTTACGGGAGATGTTGATGCCAATGGTATACCAACAATCGCTTCAGGTGGTCAAGGGATCGGAAGTTCCCAAGATGACACTGTTGGCTGTGACGTTAATGCAGCGTTGGGCGATACCGTGTTCTATGACAATGACAGGGACGGTATCCAAGATCCAGGTGAGGACGGGGTACCCAACGTGACCGTGACACTTCA
>JBFOLQ010000325.1:0-7180 GCA_040830145.1 Flavobacteriaceae bacterium
CCCCGGTTCGGTTGTTTACAAAAAGAACCTTTTCCCAGGTTTGGCCCCCGTCCGTTGTTTTGAATACGCCTCGTTCCGGATGCTCCCCCCATGGGGATCCTATGGCCCCCACGTAGACCGTATTGGGATTTTGGGGGTCAATCTTGATGCGGTGGATGTGTCTTGTTTTCTCCAGGCCCATGCAGGCCCAGGTCTTACCCCCGTCAAGGGACCGATATACCCCATAACCCCCGTTGAGGCTATTTCGGGGGTTACCTTCGCCCGTACCGACCCATATGACCGAGGGATTGGATTGTTGAATGGCAACGGCTCCTATGGATGCAGTGGCCTCTTCATCAAAAATGGGCTCCCACTTAATTCCCCCGGAGGTGGATTTCCACAACCCTCCAGAGGCAGTGCCCACATACATGATATCGGGGTTGGACACCACTACGTCAATGGCGGTGACCCGACCGCTCATCCCTGCTGGCCCTATGTTCCTTGGTTTGAGGTCTTGGACAAGGTCCATGTTGAATTCTTGGGCCAAAAGGGCACATGGTACCAAAAACGAAAGTAGAAAAAGCTTTTTTATCATGAGTGTTCCGGTTTGCTTAGTAAAGGCTAAAGATATCAAAAAATGTATGTGGATATCCTAGGGTCAGCGCTTCTTATCTTGGGATGATGTTCTATTTTTAAGTGTGACGAAAACGTAGAGGGGCAATCCCATCATCAATACCACGAACCCCCAAAAAACAACTTCTTTACCAGAACCCACTACGGCCCAAATAGAGAAACCAAAGGCTAAAACTCCCCATACCCAGTGCCATTTCTGGTCTGTGCCAAGCGCAATCAAGATATAGGTTGCAGATGAAAAGAGATAAGGAACCAGTACAAATAGGGTACTAAGAAGAATCATGAACTCAAATGCACCAATAAGTCCCCTTGAATAATTTAGCACGATTAATATAGAAATGATAATGCTCGAAATTAATATTCCCCATACAGGGCTTCCCCGACCGTTCTTTTGTTTGAAGAGTGAGGGAAAAAGTTGGTCTTTTGCTGCCGCCATGGGAATCTGTCCCTGTATTAGAATCCACCCGTTAAGGGCACCAAATGTAGCGATCAAGGCTCCAAAGGCGACCATATACCGTGCCTTATCCCCCCAAATTATGGCAGCAGCATCAGCAAAAGGAGCTTCGGAATGTCGTAGGGCTTCGGCCGGAATAACCCCCATTACCGAAAAAGACCCCAGGACATATATCAAAATGGCCAAAGCCGTACCTAGATAGGTAGCTTTTGGAATGGTCTGTCGCGCATTGGAAATATTATCGGCCGGAATAGTGGCACTTTCAATCCCCAAATACGCAAATAGGGTAAGTGTTGCAGTTTCGGTTATGGCCTGAATAGTACTTCTATCACTAAGATTGAAAATCTTAAAATGATCCATGTCAATGTAAAAAAGCCCTACAATGGCCACTAAAATCAAAGGGGTTATTTTAAGAATGGTGGTTATCACTTGAACATATCCGGCAGTCTGTACCCCTCGTGTGTTAATCCAGGTCAGTGTCCAGACACACCCCAGTCCTGTAATGACGGAAAGTAAGACATTGCCTCCCAATATCGGGAAGAATACACTGAGATATCCCAAAAATGCCACAGTTATGGCCGCATTGGTGGTGCAAATGGAAATCCAATAGCCCCAAGCCACTAAAAACCCGGCAAAATCCCCAAATCCAAATCTTGAAAAAACATAGGGCCCACCAGATTGGGGCATTCGTTTTGACAGTCTGGAAAATATGAGGGCCATGACCAAGGCTCCCAATGAGGACATTAACCATCCTAGAAGACTAATGCCACCATATAGTGCCAGGGAGGCCGGGAGTAGAAAAATACCCGAACCGATCATATTGCCCAAGACCAATGCCGTGGTTCCCCACTTGCCTAATTTTTGGGAAGATGCGATAGTTCTGTTTTACGAATGGGAAAATATAAGGCTAATCTTTTTGAATAAGCAAATTATCTCCAGTAAATTTAGCTGATACAATATTTAGAGTACTGTTCAAATGGCACTTAAGATAAAGAAGGATATCAGGGAGGCAGCGACCCTTCCAGCTTCATTTTATAGGGACGCGGATTTGTTTCAGAATATGAAGGAAGGCATTTTTTTAAAATCGTGGCAATGGGTAAGCGATAACCCTTTTTTGGGAAGTCCCGATACACTGTACCCTTTCTTTTTTATGGAACATTTTTTGGACGAACCCTTGATTCTCGTAAAGCATGACGAGGGTATACGGTGCCTTTCAAATGTATGTACCCATCGCGGTAATATTATGATACATCACCCCTCACGGGCAAAAAAGATTATCTGTGGATATCATGGACGAAGGTTCAACACACAAGGGGAGATGGAATTTATGCCTGAATTTGAAGAGGCTCGGGATTTCCCAAGAGCCTGTGACCATTTGCCCTCTTTTACGGTAAACCTATGGAAAAATCATGTTTTTGTGGGCTTGGAACCTGCATTTGATATAGCCAGTGCGCTAAGGACAATGGAAGAACGAATAGGCTTCCTACCCCTTGGTCAATTTAAACGGGATACTAAACGCTCACGAACGTATTTGGTCAATGCACATTGGGCGCTTTATTGTGATAATTATTTGGAAGGTTTTCATATTCCGTTTGTACATCATGACCTGAATGACGCGTTGGAGTATGGGGACTATGTTACGGAGACCTATGACCATATGGTTCTCCAAATTGGATATTGCGGAGAGGACCAAGACCGTTTTGAGTTACCTGAGGGTCACGTTGATTATGGTAAGAATGTAGCGGCCTACTACTATTGGGTTTTCCCGAATATGATGTTTAATTTTTATCCTTGGGGGCTTTCTGTGAATATTGTAAAACCCTTGGCATTGGATAGGACCAAGGTATCTTTTATATCCTTTGTTTTTGATGAATCTAAAATTGATGTCGGTGCAGGCGCCGACATTGATAAGGTTGAGCGAGAAGATGAATTCGTGGTTGAGAACGTACACCGTGGCCTGCAGTCAAGATATTATCAAGCGGGGCGTTTCTCCCCCAAACGGGAAAAAGGTGTGCATCATTTCCACAGCTTATTGGCCCACTATATGTTGCGCTAAAGCGTAACTTAATTATGCCCCAAATGGCAACCGCAGCCAGGTCTGGTAAAGCTATGTGCGGTTTCATGCCAGGGAAAAGCAGCATTGTATTTATTGTTTTCCCACCAGAACTTGGTCCGTTTGTTTTCGGCATTTCCTATTTCATCCATCGTATTGACATCGTACAATCTACCATTGACCATGGTGTATTGTACCGTTTCCGTATTTCGGATATCGTCCAATGGGTTTCCCTCCAAAACAATTAAATCGGCCAGTTTGCCCACCTTTAGGGAGCCTATATCATTTCCGGCACCTATATATTCAGCACCATTGAGGGTGGCCGCCCTGAGTGCTTCCATATTGGTCATACCTCCTTGGTGCAATAACCAAAGTTCCCAGTGGGCACCGAGCCCTTGCAATTGCCCATGGGCTCCTAAATTTACCTTCACGCCCTCATTGGCTAAGGCCGTTGCCGTTTTGGAGACCAGGATATGGCCGTTTTCGTATTCCTCATCAGGAATCATCATGCGATAGCGCGATCTCGCATCTACCAAGGCCCGTGGTGTATATTGAAGCAATCGTTTGTTCTCCCAAATCTTATCTTTTTGGTAAAACCAATATTCCCCGTTCATGCCTCCGTAATTTACGACCAAGGTAGGGGTATATCCTGAACCACTGGTCTTCCAGAGCTCCACTACATCTTTGTATACGGGTGCTACCGGAATATTGTGCTCAATTCCCGTATGTCCGTCCATAATCATGGTCATGTTATGGTAAAAGGTGGATCCCCCCTCTGGAACCACATTGATGCCCAGTTCGCGGGCAGCTTGCATCACCTGTTGTCGTTGGTCCCGTCGGGGTTGGTTATAGCTCTTGACTGATTTGGCCCCAAAGGCCTTTGTTCTTTTAATGGCGGAACGGGCATCGTCCAAATTGTTGATGACGGCCTTAAAATCACCATCGGCCCCATAGAGGATAATGCCGGTGGAGTAGAGGCGTGGACCTACCATGTCACCCTTTTTAATCAATTCTGACATGGCGAAAATAGATTCTGTATTGGCAGAGGGATCGTGCGCTGTGGTCACCCCAAAGGCCAGATTGGCATATAACTGCCAGTGTTTTTGGGTGGTCAATCCATATCGGAATCCCCCAATATGGGCATGTGCATCCACAAGGCCGGGCATAATGGTCTTACCTTGAACATCATAGATCTTGGTATTGGCAGGGATGCTTACATCATCAAACGTTCCCAAATACTCAATGCGATTTTCGTTGATGACAAGGGTGCCGTCCTCAATGACTTCATCCCCTTCCATGGTGATGATACGGGCATGTGTAAAGGCGATGCGCCCTTTAGGTTTGTCCATTTTGGCCACCAATCCAATTTGGGTGCCCACGCTGTCCACCGTACCGACTTCTTTGGGAGAACCGGGCAAAAAGGTATATCGGTCTTTCACGGCATTGGCAAAATAGGAATCGCCGAGGGTCCAAAATACCTTTTTACTGTCTTGGGACCAGTGCAGGTTAATACCGGCATCCTCGGCAATTTGCGACACGGGAAGCGATTTTGTTTTGCTGTCAAGGTCAATTTCCTTTCCATTGAGCACCAGGGGAGCAATATAGGCCTTATGAAGGTTGGTGAAGGCAATCCATTGATTATCAGGACTAGGCACCAATCGATTGGCATATTTTGATGTAAGATGGCTCTGGACATCCTTACCATGTATATCCACTGATTTGAGTTTTTTGGTCAATGCACCAAAATAGGTGCCCCCCGTTTGGTAAAAGACGCGTTTTCCATCAACGGAAAACGTGGGGTATTCCCCTTCTTGGGAAATACGCTTGGGGTTGGAGCCATCCGCATCCATAATATGGATTCCCGTTTTTTTGGAAAAACTTCGCCCTTGGTCATTGTTCCCAGGCTCTTTTCGGTATACAATTTGGCGCCCATCCGCACTAAAGGCAGGAGTTCTATAGATGCCTTTTTCCGTGGTCAGTTGTGTTGCAGTGCCTCCCTTGGCTGGCATCATCTGAATGCTTCCCATGTTCTCATCGTTCCAGGTAACGAATACCAAAGTTTTTCCATCGGGGGAAAAGGAGGGTTCAAACTCCAAATCGGTTCCTTGGGTCAGTCTCTTGGGGGTGCCATTGGGGAGCCGCTTGCTCCACAGTTTTCCAAGGGCACTGAAAACCAATGTTTTTTCATCAGGGGAGGTGATGGCATGACGAATCACCTTTGCGGTAAATTCTTCTGGGGCCACTGGCGAATCCACCCTCAGGGTTTCCGCAATTTGAATACGGGCATCCACCGTAAAGGGAATGGGATTGACCTCCAGGGTACGTACATCTATCCTAAATAGCTTGCCCTTGTTCCAAAAGACGATTTCCTGGTTGTTGGGCATCCAACTGAAATTGGGATAGACCCCAAAAATGGCCCATGCCTCTTGTTGGTCTTTGTTGAGATTGTCAAAAAGCGGCCATTCTTACCCTGTTTACAAATCGTGTAGATACAAAACTGTTTTGGTACGTACCCTTTTAATGAAGGCTAGCAGTTTACCGTCCCGGGATACTTGGGGCCGTGCGGCCCCTCCGGGCCCTCCTGTGATGGTTTGGGTCTTTCCCGTTTCAAAATCGTACCGTTTGATGACATAAATTTGCTTGTTGGGGTCCTTATTGTACTGAAAAAAACCTCCGGGATATACATCCTCGCTATAATACAGATACCGGCCATCTGGTGAGATACAGGGTTCGTTCACATCTTGTTGGTCATTTTTGCGCTTGGTGAGTTGTAGGCCCGTTCCCCCGGTGATATGGTATTGCCACATTTCCCCGGCCCCCAGGGAGCGTTGGGAGGTAAAGTGTTTACGTGCCACGAGATAGTGGCCATTGGGCATCCAAACGGCATTGTTGAGCAATCTAAACTTCTCCTTGGTCACCTGCTCTGCCTCGGAACCATTGGCATTCATGACCCAAATATTGTCCCCACCCCCAGCATCACTCGTAAATGATATTTTTGAGCCATCTGGACTAAAACGGGGCTGTATCTCAAAAGGAATGCCCGTTCGCAATGCGGTGGCATTGCCCCCACTTATGGGAACGCTATAAATATCCCCCAAAAGGTCAAAGACAATAGTCTTTCCATCGGGGCTCACATCGAGATTCATCCAAGTACCCTCATTCGTGGTAAAGGCGTGTTCTTTATAATTGAAATCTCCCGGGGGATTGGCTACATCCCATTTTTTGTCATCCTTTTTTTCCTGTGCCAATAGGGAAATGGATGCCATGAGCATCACAAGGGAAAGTAATCTTTGCATGGTACATAAAAATAAGTTGGCTAAATATACCCATGACGAGTCAAAACCCGAAATTTCCACCCGCCCTTTTCTACGTAAATAGGGTGAAAATGGTGTTTAGGGTGTACTTGATCTCATTTATTAGGGTGGCCCCACCACCAAAAAAGGCCTGAAAATAGAACATATCGATTTCTTCGAGACCATGAATCCAGCACCATAGGTAGATTGTATGTTTTTGCGGGAGTCATTTTTTTTCGGGATTTTTACTGCATGTGCCCAAAAAAGAATGCGTACTCAAACTACTCAAAACCTTCCTGGGGCTATCTTTTGCTCCTTATTCTTTCAGGGGAAGCGGTCTTTATCCTTCCCTTTGTACTGCCCCGTATTTTCCGCCCCACGGTGCTCGATGTGTTTCAGTTGAACAATGTGGAATTGGGACTCTGTTTCTCCGTTTATGGAATCGTGGCACTGGTCTCGTATCTGTTTGGGGGACCATTGGCTGATAGGTATGCCCCCCGAAAACTGATTGCCATGGCCCTTTGGATGACGGCCTTGGGTGGATGGGTATATGCCCAGTACCCCAATGTGATCACCTTACAGATTCTATATGGATATTGGGGGTTTACCACCATCTTTCTTTTTTGGGCCCCTATGATCAAGGCCACCCGTGTATGGGGAGGGTCAGACTCACAGGGGAGGGCCTTTGGTTTTTTGGACGGGGGACGGGGACTCACCGGTGCCTTGTTCGGTCTATTGGGGGTTGCCATCTTTTCCCTATTGATTCCC
>JBFOLQ010000326.1:0-6109 GCA_040830145.1 Flavobacteriaceae bacterium
GTTGCAATTGCTTAAAAATCGAATGGGTCTTTCCGTGATACAGAAACAACAAGACCACAAATCCCAATTTTACATGCATCCACGGTTGTTGAAGCCACGAGGGCATCAAGACCAACAACCAAATGGCGAACAATGTGGCCAAAATAGCGGAAGGCCAAGTGATGATGTACCAAAGGCGCTTGGCCATCAACTTGAGTTGTGAGGTCAAAATCTCCCTTTCCGAAGCAGTCTTCCCATGGGCTTCAATATGGTAAATGAACAATCTAGGAATGTAAAAAAGTCCAGCGAACCATGTAATGACAAAGATGAGGTGTAAGGCCTTGATGTAATTGTAGGCTTCCATTTTCAAGAATAAAGCACAAAGATAGGGCAGCTATGCCAACCAATCTATAATCGCAATGCGCCGATACCACTATCCCAGAGCTTTTTATTGAAATTTGGGATATCGTTCCCAATCAAAACCTCGGCCTGCTTCTTCAGTGGCCCCCATTGGGCATCCAATATTTTGCGCCTATCCTTGGAGGATTGATTTACCCTTGGGATAGGGCTGTCTGTCTGGTTGATCAAAAACAAATATTCTGCTGTAAACTTATTTGGGAAATTCTCAACGTCGTCATAGGCCTGCGATTTACGCTGTACCATCTCCTCGTCCCATGCTTTTAGCTTATTGACCAAGGCCCGACCTTCTTCTTTAAGATTCTCATCGGTCAACTCCCCAATAAGTTTTTTAAGTTGTCCCTGTACTTTAAAAAGGGCGTTCAACTTGTTGTGCATATCGGTGAGCCCAGCCTCCATTTCAGTCATAAAAACGTGGTGTTCCTGAAACTGTTTCATAGGAATACCAACATTGGGCATCGGGATTACCTTTCCAGTGGCAGATACTGTTTTATCGCCCACTTTCAATCGCAAGGTATATTCCCCAGGAGGTACTTTGTGACCTCTAAAACCCGCTTCAATATAAACATTGGGAACCCCGGGCATTATGGGGGTCCTTAAGTCCCAAACAAAACGATTCAATCCTCCTTCCTTGCCCAAAACTGGGGCCGGGGGTGGACCTCCACCATTGTGCGGTCTGTAGTTCTTGTCTTTTTCCGAACTGAATATGCGCACGCGTTTTCCTTTGGCATCCAACACCTCGAGGTATATCTGGGTACTATCCAGTTTTTGGGGCAAGTGGTAATAGATGACCATACCATTGGCCGGATTTACCCCTTCAAAAGGATGTGTGCCCTTGAACTTTTTACTGTTACCGCTCAATTGGCTTCCCCAAAAACCATGGACCGCATCTTCGGGCCGGTACAATTTAATGTCGTGTTTACCTTTGGCATACTGTGAGAGTACGCCCAGGTCATCCAAAACCCAGAATGACCTACCCGAAGTAGCAACGATTAAATCTCCCTGATGCACTTTAAGGTCCAAAATCGGTGTGTTGGGCAGGTTCAGTTGTAGGGGCTCCCAATTACGGCCATCGTTCCACGAAATATAAACCCCTTTTTCAGTACCGGCATAGAGCAAGCCTTTTTGAATCGCATCTTCACGAACAACGCGGGTAAAGGCGCCATGGGGTATTCCAGTACTGATATTCTTCCAGGTCTTGCCATAATCCGTACTCTTATACAATGCTGGGGTATGGTCGTTGAATTTGTAGCGTGTGGTCGCGATATACACAGTAGCCGGATCGTGGGGCGAAACATCTATGGCATTGACCAAACACTCTGTAAGACCCTTGGGTGTTACGTTCTCCCAAGATGTACCACCGTTCTTGGTAATGTGAACCAATCCGTCGTCACTTCCGATATAAAACACACCCTTTTCGTGGGGCGATTCAGTCATATAGGCAATAGTACCATAGTTCTCAGCACCAACAGCCTCATTCGTGTATGGACCACCACCATTGCCTTGTTTACTATCTTGATTTCGGGTCAGGTCAGGTGAAATCTCCTCCCAGCTCTCCCCATTGTCCCTAGTTCGCAATACCATTTGGGCACAATGGTAAAAGGTTCCCGGTTCGTGTTTAGACCATATAATGGGCGCGTTCCAATTGTAGAGATATTTCATATTTCGCGCCTCGCGCCCTAAATATTGAATAGGGGCCGCCATCACTTTGGTGCCCATTTTATTCTCCATGTCCCGTAATTCAACAGTGCCTAGATAGCTCCCTCCCATAACATATTTGGGGTTGTCGGGATCAAAGGCCAAAAAGGCACTTTCACCACCTGCGGAATAATGCCAATCTTCCCTGCCAATACTAAAACGCCCCAATGATAAACTGGCAATCTTGACCGAGGTGTTGTCTTGTTGCCCTCCATATATATTATAAGGATACAGGTTATCAGCATTTATACGGTAAAACTGGGCCGTGGGCATATTGGCCTGGGTTGACCAGGTCTTCCCATAGTTGAAACTAATGGCAGCACCCCCATCATTGGCGATGACCATGTTCTTGTTGTTATTGGGATTAATCCATAGATCGTGAAAATCCCCATGGGTCCCTCTAAGTCGTTTCCAGGTTTTACCCCCATCCTCAGAGCGTAAGGCCGGAGCACTCAGTACATAAACCGTATTTTCATCAATAGGGTCTGCAAATACTTCAATATAATACCAGGCGCGCTGCACCAAGCGATTGTCCCCACTTGCCATTTGCCAGTTCTTTCCAGCATTGTTGGAAACAAAGAGACCTCCCTTGTCCTGGTTTGAATCACTCTCGATCAAAGCATAGACCTTATTGGAATTTGCTGGGCTCACGGCAATGGCCATTTTTCCCTTCTCATCTGGAAGGCCCTCGACCAGTTCAACCCAAGTATCACCTGCATCAGTTGATTTATACAATCCACTGCCCTTTCCGCCACTGATCACCATATGGGGTTTCCGTTGGTGTTCCCACATGGCTGCATAAAGTACCAAAGGGTTATTGGCATCCATTGAAAGCTCTGCCGCACCGGTCAATTCGTTTACAAAAAGAATGTTCTCCCAGCTCTTGCCCCCATCCTTTGAACGATACAACCCTCTTTCCTTATTGGGGCCATAGAGCGCCCCCTGGGCGGCAACATAGACTAAATCTGGGTTGGTCGGATGGATTACAATACGTGAAATATGCTGGGTCGCAGTCAGGCCTATTTTCTGCCAAGTTTGCCCGGCATCGTTTGATTTATAGACCCCATCACCGTAGGAGGTCATCACTCCCCTTGGTGCATGTTCACCCATACCCACGTACACGATATTGGGATTGGATTGGGAAACGGCCACCGCACCCACAGAACCCATTTCAAAAAAACCGTCAGAGATATTCTCCCAACGTTGCCCTGCATCGGCGGTCTTCCATAACCCACCTCCCGTGGTACCCATATAGTAGGTCAAAGCATCTCCCGGAACTCCCGAGGCACAGACCGATCGGCCCCCACGATACGGGCCGATATTTCGATATTTTAAGGGTTGAAAATATTGATTGGCCGTTTGGGCAAAAGAAACAGCGCCCCAAAACAGGAACAGCGCGTAACCTAGTTTTTTCATGTCTTATGATTATTCTTCCACAGAAAGGTATTCCAAACCTAGTTCGTTGAACTCGGTATTGAACGCCTTCATTTCCTCATCCACAAGTTTATCAAAAGCGGCCAATTGGGCATTGATCTTGGACGTCATTTCGTTTTTTACCGCCACATCTTGTTCCGTGGGCGGAAAGTCGTCAATGCTCACCAAACTGTTCAGGTGGGCCAATTTGTTGGTCAAGCGAATAGGAAAGTTCAAAGGGTCTTGATTACTTCTATTCTTGGTCTGATACAAGGCCTTTTCCACTTCTGAAAAGCCTTCCTTCATGGTTTTGGCCTTTTCAACCAGAGCCTTCACTTTATCATTGTCTTTATATTGTTTGGTAAAGGCATCCAATTTTGCATTGATTTTTCGAATCTTTTTAATGGATTGATGCGCCTTATCCACTGTTTCGTTGATGCCGGTAATAAAATCGTATTGCTTTTGCATATCGGCCACGGAAACCTCAGCACGGGGATCGGGCAAAATAGTAAAGGGTTGCGCCTGGTCCTGCCCATTGACATTCAACGAAACCTTATACTCCCCTGGGACGGCCTTCGCCCCATTCAAATTGGCCCACCATAGAATCATCCCCTTTAACCTTTCGGCGCCTTTGCCACGGGTATTCCAAGCATGGGTATTCCCCCCCTTTTTTACTTTCAACATTTTTTTCTTGTCAGTGGCCTTTGTGCTAAAATTGGCCAAAGTATCACCAGACATACTCAGATACGTCAATTGCACCGTATCTTTTTTCGTCTCAAAATCCTTCAAATAAAAATGGGTGACCACCCCTGCCGGGTGGTTCTGCCCAGCGGTCAGACTTGGTTTTTGGGACGCGTTTCCCTTGGTACGATATGAATCTTTGGGGGCAAAAAGTTTCGCTTTGGTTGAAACGTCACTTGCCGTCAATTGGTGCAACACGGTCAGATCGTCAATGATCCACACGCTCCTACCTTGGGTGGCCACGACCAAATTATTGTCCTTGATGACCAAATCGGTTATAGGGACAATGGGCAGGTTCAGCTGGAAACTCTTCCAACTCGCCCCATCATTAAAGGAAACATACATGCCCGTTTCGGTACCAGCGTACAACAGTCCTTTACGCTTAGGGTCTTCACGTACTACCCGGGTAAAATGTTCGTTCGCAATTCCGGTCGTTATCTTGGACCAAGTCTTGCCGTAATCAGTGGTTTTGTACAAATAGGGAGTGAAATCACCCAATTTATAACGTGTTCCTGCTACATAACAGGTGCCTTCATCAAAGGCCGATGGCTCAATACTATTGATCATCATCCATTCGGGCATGCCATTTGGGGTAACGTTTTCCCAATTCTGACCACCATCCCGTGTGATATGAATCAATCCGTCATCACTTCCCACCCATATTAGGCCTTCTTTTAAAGGACTTTCATTGGCGGCAAAAATGGTGCAATAATACTCTACTCCGGTGTTGTCTTGTGTGATGGGCCCACCGCTACTGACCAATTTATCAGGGTCGTTGCGGGTAAGGTCGCCACTCAGCACTTTCCAGCTTTGCCCTTCGTTGGTGCTCAGATGTACATGATTGCTGAAGGTGTACAGTTTTTTGGGATCGTGCTTGCTGAAAATAATGGGGAAGTTCCACTGAAATCTATATTTCATGCCTTCAGCACCATAGCCCATGGGGTTGTCTGGCCAAACATTGATGCCCCGTACCGTATTGTTCTTGTGGTTGACCCGAGTAAGAAAGCCACCATAACTTCCCCCATAAACAATATCGTTATTGGTGGGGTCAACGGCAATATGGGCACTCTCCCCCCCTGCTGTGCGCTCCCAATCATTTTCATCAATACTAAAACCGTCTGAACGGTGGTTGATGCGAACGGTTGAGTTATCTTGTTGAGCCACATATATGCGGTATGGGAAGGCATTATCTGTGGTCACCCTGTAAAATTGGGCCGTGGGCTGATTGTAATAGGTACTCCATGTCTCGCCTGCATCATAGGATATTTGCGCCCCACCGTCATCACCGATAATCATGCGCTTGGAATTCTCAGGGGCTATCCATAGATCATGGTGGTCACCATGTGGAGCGTTGAAGGTGTTAAAGGTATTGCCGCCATCAGTACTACGGTGATAGCGTACATTAAGAACATATACTACATCTTCATCTTCGGTATCTGCATATACGCGGGTATAGTACCAGGCGCGTTGCCGCAATTTACGTTGGCTATTGACCTGTTTCCATGTCTTTCCAGCATCATCGGAACGGTAAAGCCCCCCCTTTTCCTTATTCTCAACAATGGCAAAAACACGTTCTGAATTTACGGGTGAGACCGATACCCCAATGATTCCCAAGGTATCAGTGGGGAAGCCATCGTTCTTTGAAATTTCCTGCCATGTTTCACCACTGTCAGTGCTTTTCCACAGGGCAGAACCTTCACCCCCACTGCTCAATGAATAGGGCGTGCGTTGTGCCCGCCAAGTGCTGGCATATAGAATTCTTGGGTTGTTGGGGTCAAATGTCAAATCAACCGCCCCGGCTTGGTCGTTCACAAAAAGGACTTGTCGCCAAGTTTTACCGCCATCGGTACTTTTATAAACA
>JBFOLQ010000327.1:0-4178 GCA_040830145.1 Flavobacteriaceae bacterium
GAAAGGAGGCATTGCCTCCGATGATACCACCGGCAAATCGGGATGTGGCCCTGCCTGTGAGGAAGCCATCAGAAACTTGGAGCTACACCGGGAAAACAGGACAAAGGCCCAAGAACAATACAACAGTTTTATGGCCCACGAATATTGGCAGGGCATGGAAAGGGCAAAAACAGACTACGGGAACAAACACGTAAACCAAAGTTTTGATTTTTTGTCAAAATTCAAGGCCCTTAATGAGATTATGGACAGAGATGAATCAAACAGCGCCTTTTGGTTAAGCTGGGGAATCCGTATTCTGTTCATTCTCTTTGAGATCATTCCCAGCCTTATAAAATTGATGACATCCCCCACTGAATATGACTTTCTCTTGAAATCAAGGTTGCACATGAACCAACAATTGGCATTTGCCCGGGCCAATGACGCCCTAGTGGAACTTGAAGAGGACATTCACAACATTACACAAAACGATGACACCGTTCCCCTACCCTATATGGATCAAATAAAACAACGAATAATGAACTGAACAGACATAATCAATCATCTTAAAATCACATTTGGTGTACTGCTTTCCCTCATTTTGGCGTACGTTGTATTTTCCGTGTATCCCATTCTAAGGGACAACAATGTCGCGATGCATTGGATTATTTTGTACGTTTTGATCGTCACCCAGTTCGTTTTACCTTTTCTCGATAAAAAACTGTTGTTCTCCACCAACAATGATTGGCTTCTGGGGTCATTGAAAATCACGATAAGCTTACTCCTCGCTTACTTGCTGTACCACACACTATCTGGCAGCAGTGGTCAAAGGACGGGTCCATATAATTCAGAAATACGAACTGATTTCGCCCTTGCATTTTCCCTTACCGTCATTTCCACTTTACTATTGATCAATGTGGCATGGCGGAAAAAAATCAAAATCTTCATTTGCTATAGAAGGCTGGATAACAACAACAGTACCGTACATCTCCTTTTCCATTACCTATCAAGTGTCTTTAGTCCCAAAAAATTGTTCTTGGATATCAACAATATAAACCTGACGGACAACTATAAAAGAAAGACCAATAAATCCATCAGGGAATCAACAGTTTTCTTACTCGTCATCGGAAAGAAATGGTTAAAAAGGGATTGGACGGATGTTTCAAAAAACGAGGTATATAGGGAGATTAAAATAGCCCATAAAAAAAAAAGATAATCCCTGTTTATATAGAGGGTGCAAGAATATTGGAGCGTGGGGATCTACCGGCCGACCTGGAATTTTTATGTGATCTTCAGCATGTGCGCTTGCGGCCAGATGATTTTGACCAAGATGTGCAGTCATTGATTTCTGATGTGCAGACCATCCTCAAATGATCATTTGTGTCGCGGGTAAAACTTTGAACGAATGGGAAGTATCCCTGTTTAAAGGTCAGAATTCATATTTCCGCTCCACCGCGTACCGCAATAATTCCCCGGCACCGCTCAAACCCAGCTTGCGTATCATATTCTTTCGGTGGGTGTCCACTGTACTTTTACCAATAAAAAGGGCATCGGCAATTTGGTGTGATGTCTTTCCCTGTGCGACCAATTGTAGTATCTCCCGTTCGCGGGAGGATAAGATACTTTTGGAACTGTTTTTCTCTCCCTGCGGTTGATGTATTTTTTTATCGTAGTAATTTTTTCCCGATGCCACGGTTCTAATGGCCTCCAGGACCACCTTTAAGCTACTGTTCTTTAAAATATACCCTACTGCCCCCGCGGCCAACATTTGCTTTATGGCCTCCTCCTGATCAAACATGGTAAAAGCGACCACTTTGGTCTGTGGCAATTCCTCCAAAATAATCTTGGTCGCCTCAATCCCATTCAATTTGGGCATGCGAATATCACACAACACTACTTCCGGTTGTCGTTTCCGGGCCAATGCCAGTAGTTCCACCCCATTGTTGGCATGGCCCACTACGGCTATGTCTTCCTCATACTGTACATAGGATTCAATCCCATCTATCAGGGCCTGGTGGTCCTCTGCTATGGCTATGGTAATCATACTGGAATATCGATTAAGATAGAGGTTCCCTTACTGATAATGCTGTCCACGGTAAAGCTGCCCTCCAAATGTTCCACTCTCTTTTCAATATTGGTCAATCCCATTCCCATGGCATCCCCATTTAATTTGGAACGGTCAAATCCCTTTCCATTGTCCTCCACAATAATATTGAGGTTATCCTCATGCTGGGTAATCTGAATATTCGCCTTGGTTGCCCCGGCATGCTTTATTACATTGGCCACGAGTTCCTGGATAATCCTAAAAATTGTCAACTCCAAGGAGTTTTCCAAACGATCGCCCATACCAAAATCTTCCACCGTTACCTGTAATGCATTGGTCTGACTGATGGTTCTGGCCATCTTTTCAACGGCTGGCAAAAGACCCTGGTCACTCATCACCCCAGAGTTTTTACTATGTGCCATTCCCCGAATCTTTTGATAGGCCTCCTCCAATAATTTTTGGGCGTTTTTGAGTGCTGGATCTTTTTTGGACACGTTGACATTCTCAAAGTGCAGTCTAATGGTTGCCATAAGGCTGCCCAAATCATCGTGCAATTCATTGGCGACCCGCTGACGTTCCTTTTCTTGACCGGCAATCATGGCATCAATGCTTACCAATTCCTGTTCCCTTAGCAAGTTCTCAACACGCTGTTGCTTTAGAAGGGCCTCCTGCTCGGCCAATTGGCGTTTCTTACGCGTGTATTGTTGCAGTAAGATCGCTATTCCCGCCCCCAGGACCAAGGCAATGGTAACCGCAATCAACCAATTGCGATTGGCCTTGGCACGCTGTTGCTCCTTCAAGATCTGTTTTTCCTTTTCAGCGGTTTGGTATTTGGTATTCAATTGGGCTATCTCTGAAGCATTTTTTTCATAAGCCAAACGGACACCAATACTGTCGATACTTTTTTGATAGGTAAAAGCCTTTTCCCATTGGCCCATTTCCCCATAGTTTGCAGCTAAGTAGTAGTTTAAATGGTATCTGGATTCAACACTGTCCGCCCTGTTTTTATACAATCCGGCGGTATCCAGATATTTAATGGCCTCATTGTGTTTCTTTTCTGCTTGGGCGATTTGGGCCAAATGGCAGTAGGACCGAAACTTTAAAAACCGTAAAAAAGGAATGTCCCCGGCATATGTGATGGCCCGTTTGAACAGCTTTTTCGCCGCTCCATAATCTTTTTTGAAAAACTCAAAGTAGACTCCTTTGGAAGACAAGTAATTACTAGCTTGGGGGACAGGGTATTGCAATTTTTCCATCAAAAGGTCAAAGTCCGTAAAAAACTGATTGTCAACACTGACGGTATAATGGATATCACTCAATTCAAAATTCAACAAGAACATTCGGTAATGGTATTCATCATAGGGAGAATCCATAACCGATTGTAACTCCTCTAAATAATCTTGGTAACTCTCATTGGTCTGCACTACATCATGATTATATACCTCAAGAATAGATATTAATGCCAATTTTGTTAGCGATGCATCAGAACGTTCCTTGGCATAATCATATACCCTCCTAAACAGGGTATAGGACAACGTTTTGTCCCTATTGTAATACAAGTTTTGATAGCCATGGGCCAGCATAAAAAATATATCCCCAGAAGACGAAAGGGCATACTCCTTATCCCCGAAATCATAACGTTCCCCTTGACCACCCCAAAAAAGGACCTCGGCCAAACGAACGGCCCCCTCCCTTTCATGTACGTCTGAAAGGGAAAGGGCCAGTTGCTTTGCCTCTGTGTAATCCTGTTGCAGTAGCTGTTCCACATAACGGTCAAGGTTATCTATGGCATGTAGAAACCCAACGTTAAGTAACCAACCCCATACACAAAAAATATAATGTCTTTTTATCACTCAGTTTTCACTGTTATAAAATCGTAATCTTTGATCTGGGACATTTTGGCCCACCAACACTCGCTGGCGAAGCAGAAGGTCAAAAGCCCATGGGGGCAGTATTTTTAGGCACTCCATCTGTTTCAAAACTGGGGCCACTACTTTTCATGCGGGTCGATATATTCCACTTCACACCTTCCCGAAAATAAAACTCATCATCAAAAATACCATTTATGATCGGTTCCCCCTTGTCGTGCAACTGTTTTACCCTGCGATCTACATGTAAGTAGGATGTTCCATCCTTTTTAAATTTGGCACCTTTGCAA
>JBFOLQ010000328.1:0-9424 GCA_040830145.1 Flavobacteriaceae bacterium
GATTTCAGTAGTGGCCTCACACCCATTATGGTCCATGACCCTGACCTGGTAGGTGCCGGTTTCCGTTATTCTATAGGTGTTGTCACCTCCATAATTCTCATCATTAAAATAATAGGTGTATTCTGGTACCCCACCGCTGGCCGTGGCTGTTATTTCGTTGAGATTTTGTTGTTCGGCGCTGATGGCAAGTTCTTCAAAATCAGCTATTTCAAAATGGAAGGTTCTCATACATCCATTTGCATGGGCTATGGCTATGTAGTGGTTTCCTGGCGCCATATCCCTGAAATCAGGGTTTAACTGCATAGCCGAGGATTCGGTTGAATCCAATCCGTACATAATGCTGCCAAGCACACTTTCATCCTCCAAAGTGATATTTACATAATTGTTGGGGACAGTGCCAGAACACTCATAAACTGGGGTTACGGTGGCGTTTAAATTTACCCCCTCCCCTACGGTCACTACGGTATTGGCCTCACAATCATTGGCATCACGGACGATAATGACATAATCACCAGCGGCCAAATTGGTAAATTCAATACGGTCTTGTACAAAATCAGCATCGGCATTGGAATTTAAGGCAGAACGATAAGGAGGGGTTCCTCCCAGAATGTCCAAGGATATGGATCCATCCTCACTACCTGTGCATATTTCAGGCATGCCAGTACCCGTTACCGTCAGCAAATCTGGGGTCCCAATAGTATAATCCAGCACGAGGAAACAACCGTTTTGGTCTTGTGCAATGATCGTATAGTCTCCGGCTGCCAATTCGTCAAAGGTGTTTTCTGTGTCAAATTGATCCAGGTTGGGCGAAATGGCATAGATATAATCCCCTGCTCCTCCGGAAAGCTCAACCGTAATACTGCCATCCTCCTCACCAAAGCAGGACACATGTGTAATGTTATCGGTATAATCAAGAGGTGTGGGCTCTGTGATGGTGATGGCCCCTGAAGTTATTTCACAATCTTCACTGGTGGCCCTAACTGTATATTGCCCAATGAGAAGGTTTCTGAACTCCCCGTTTGTTTGGGGCCCTTGTATGGGGGCCACCTGACCATTTTGGTAGAGCTCGTAGCTGTAATTGCCCAAACCACCACTTGCTTCGGCAGTGATAACGGCAGTACTTTCACCATTACATTGCACCATGGCCAAGCTCGTGTCAATTTGAATGTCCATGGGAACTATCGGATCTTCGGTAACGGCATTGGACAATACCGCTTCACAACCATTGGCATCCCTGACCCAATATTGGTAGGTCCCGGCATCAACGGTAAATGTATGGGTATCACCACCAGCCATTGCAAAGAAATTGGTGCCATCCTCACTGTATTGATATGGAGGGGTTCCTCCGGAAGCACTCAGCTCCAATTCAGCCTGGGTCTCACAAGTAAGGGCACTGGTACGAATAAGACTTGCCATTGTGGTAGAAGGTTCGTCAATGGTCACCGTAGGCGTAGTGAAATCACAGTTCCACCCATCAGTTATGGTAATACTATAGGTGCCTGCACCTAGATTATCATATGTAGGACTCAATTGTTCGGCACTTGTGAATTCAATGGCACCGCTCCCATCATGGATATTTAGGATGTATTCGTAGTTGCCGCTACCATTGGCCACAGCAACGGCCGTGACACTGGCATTGGTGTCCCCTTCACATTGTAGCAAGGTGGTGGATGCCGTTATATTTCCACTGACTGGTGTTGGCCTTGTAAGGGTTTCTGCCCCGTTCCAAGTACAATTATTGGCATCGGTCACCGCAACGGTATAACTGCCTTCTGAAAGCGCTGTGAACACAACGGCAAATACATTGTCGACATTTTGTGATGAACCATTGGTTGTATTGGTCAACACGATATCATAAGGGGCTGTACCACCGGTGGGCGTTATCGAAACCTCCCCAAGATCATTACTACAACCCACATTTCGCAAAGGGGTTACCGTTGCGGTAAGCGCCCTGTCAGGCGAGGGTATGGTAACCGTATTGGTGGTCTGGGTACAGAATGGTGCGTTGGTCTGGGTGCCCTCAACGGTATAGTTGCCCCCGGAAAGGCCATTGATTTCCATGGGATTGGCTGAGCCAGTGTCGCCATTTCCAGTGGTGACAGATGTTCCTCCCCCATCAAAAACTTCGTAGTCATAGGTTCCGTTGTAATCTGTGATGGTAAGGCTTAGGGAGCCATCAGTGCCGCCAAAGCAGCTTACACCTGCCAGGGCAGCGGCATTGACTTCCATAATGTCAAAAGGGGAAATTACATAGGGTGTTGTATCTACAAAACATCCGGTATCTGTATCTGTCACCCTGAAGACATAACTGCCCGGAGCGCTTAACTCATAGGAAGCCGAAGTGTCCGTCACTGCGGTTTGCGTGCCATTTGTGTTGCCAACGGGCAATAGCTCAAACGAATACACATGGGTGTTGCCATCATCAGAAACGGAAATGGATACTTCTTCTGGGCCGTTACAGCTTATGGCAGTGACTTGGGCCACTGAGGGCACAAAATTATTCAAGGGGGTTATGGTCTGCGTCGGCAAGGTAAATGTACAGCTATTCGCATCGCGTATGGTAATGTCATAATTGCCGGGGGTTGGTGTACTGTATGTAAAAACAGTGCCGTTAGTGGGTATGTAGGCGCCGCCGTTTACACTATAGAAATAATCGGCTGTTCCCGTACCGGTTGTTATGGTGACCTCAATGGAGGCCTCTTCTGTTGCGTTGTTGGCGTCACAGGCGAAAGGTGTCACATCGGTAATGGTGGCATTGAGGGCGGTAGGCTCCGTAATTTGCACCTGTTGGGTAGCCTCGCAATCCCTGTTTGAGGTTACCGTAATGTCGTACGTGCCGGCAGCCAATCCGGCAAAGACATTTGTGGATTGTGTGATGGTGGTGGTTCCATCTGTTATTTCATAGGTATAGGGAGGGTTGTCGTTTACTCCGGCGGCGGGTGTTTGCAAACGTACCGTAATGGACCCATCAGAAGCACCGTTACATGAGCCATTGGTGCTTAAGGGAAGAAGCAAGGTAACGGCCGTGGGCTCTTCCAGTGAAATGGGAGCCTCAGCGGTACAAGAACTTGCTGTCACCGGCGAATCGGTTACTCGCACAATATAATCCCCGAAGCCTACCCCGGTAAATTGGTTGCCAGTGGGGGTTAAACCTGTATCGACCATGGTTGTGGCATTGAGTAAGGTCACCACATGACTGCCATCCCCTCCTGATACAGTAAAAGACAACACGCCATCATCTGTGGCACAAGTAGGTTGGGAAACAACACTGGCACTGATACTGAGTTGGGGAGAAATGGTAATATTTTCTGTGTCTCCACATCCATTGGCATCTTGAATTTCCACGGTATGGCTGCCTGAGGCAAGTTGGGAAAAGGTATGTGGCAGGGAGGCAATGGATTGAAATGCCCCTCCATTGATACGGATACGATATGGGGCGATGCCCGTATTGGTCGCATCAAGGGAAACCTGTATTTCAAACTCGCCCTCATCCACACATTCGTCCACTATCGCCAAACTGATATCCGGGGAAGAGTCCGTAGGTACTGATACGTTGTCAGATTGGATACAACCAAAGGCATCCATGATATAGACGGTGTAGTTACCCCCTTCCACATTAAAAAATGCCGTGCTGCTTCCTGCCCATGTGGCGACGGTTGGGGCGGTGGCGGCGGCAGGTAGTATTTGATATTCATACGGTGGGGTTCCATGCTGGCCCACGGCGGACACTTCCCCAGCATTTGTATGGCAGTTATCATTTTTTACCAAGGTGGCATCCACTTGTAACAAGTTTGAGGATTCGGTAATGGTAAATTGGGCAGAGGCCACGGTACAACCGTTGACCGCCCCACCAACTTCTGTAAATAAAATGTAGTACACGCCTGGGGATAAAGGCCCCACGTTTGTTACGGATACGCCCGTGCCAACTGCTGGGGGGTTCACATTGACGGAGCCAGTCGTTCCTGTGGTAGCGTTGGATTGGGCATTAAAAACCTCGTAAGAAATGCTGGTGGCACCAGGATCATAATCGTCAAGGCTAAAACTAACGTTCCCGTCATCACTTCCCGTACAACTGACATTGTTCACTTGATCTAAGGCAGTAGTCATGTTTGATGGTGTATCAATGGGGGCATTGGCCGACTCAAAGTAAAAACAGTTTGTAGTGATGTCGTGTACCACGAATGTATAGGTGATGCCTGGAGTAAGCCCAGTAAATGTCCTAGTGGCGCCACCAGGTACATCGGGGGCGAGAAAATTTGAGGAATAGGGTGCCGCAAAACTGTCCAAAATGCCAAATTCATAATTGGTCCCCAAAATAGCGGTCGTTACTGTTACTTCGGCGGTACCGCCCGTAGCACAGTTTGCTGTGGCCGTAGATACGTCAATGTCCAAATCATCGGGAGGCGAGGCGATGATATTGGTGGTTTTTACGGAACAGCCGTTGGCGTCTACCACATCCACTTCGTAAATACCAAATTCTAGGATGTCAAAGGTATGATCCTCCCCTCCAGAAGTGGTTGTATAGGTGTCTGAATGGCCATTGTTTCCTGTCAGGTGGTAGGTATATTCAGCCGTACCGCCACTTAAGTTTTCCACGGTGATGGACCCAGGGATGGTTCCAGTGGTGGTACTACAGGTAATGGGGTTCAGGTCAATGTCGTACGAAATAACATTGGGTTCCGTGATGGTAATATTGGCCGTATCCTGGCAGGAGTTGGTGTCCGTTACTGTGATGGTATAGTTTCCAGCCGCCAATCCAGTTGTTTGTTGTCCATAATTGGTCCCTGTGGTAGTGTTGGTTACATTGATGGTGTAGGGAGGGACTCCTGAGCTTACGGCTATATTTATGGCCGCATTCTCATCTCCAGAACATAATATGTTGGCCGTTTGGGTAAGTGATGTGATGTCTGGCGATGTTATGGGTGCCACCACGGCACTTACGGTATAGGTACAGGTTTCGTTATCGGTTATCCTAAAGGTGTAGGTGCCACTGGTTGCTGCACTATGGGTGAAGCTACTGCCAGTAAAGGCTGTTGAGGCGGACCAAGTGGTTCCATTGTCGGTACTGACTTCGAATCCGGTATAGGGTAGGTTACCTCCAGAAACGGTTACCGAAATAGTTGCATTGGGGCTGGCGGTACAGTCCAAACCTTTGTCCAGGGAAGCTGTGGCCGTAAGGGAAGGAAACACCTCAATAGTGGCTGTATCCGTACAGTTCCTTGAATCAATGACTTCAATAGTATAGTTTCCTGGAGTAAGTCCGGCAAACTGATTGCTGCTTTGATAGGCGCCACCGTCGATATTGTATTGAAACGGTGCTGTTCCCCCACTTGTTACGGTGGCGGTAATGGTCAAACCAACGGCAGGGTCATAACACATACTGTTGGCGGTTGCCTGTAGAACAGGGGCCACAGTAGGTGTTAGGGTAAAGGTTTCGGTGAGTTCACACCCACCCGCATCGCGTACGGTTACGGTGTAATTGCCAGTGGTATCGGTAAGTCCGGTAAAGGAATTATTGCCTTGGGGCCCCGTAACGGCACCCGTTGGAGACTCGAGTTCATATTCGTATCCGCCCCATCCACCATTGGCCGTAATGGTCACCGACCCTGGAACGGTTCCTGTGGCTGAGCAGCTCAAATCGGTTACATCCAAGGAGATGGTCGCCGTAGACGGAGGTGCCGCCACTGTAATACTGGCGGTATCGGTACAGTTGGTATCCGTATCGGTCACTGTAATGGTATAAGTTCCGGCCGCCAGTGAGTCCAATGTTAATGTTGTATTGGTTTGGGCGGTCCCGGTAGAGGTTGTAGGCCCCGTAACGGAATAATCATAGGATGTGGCAAAACCACTGATGGTATACAATATGGAACCATCATCAGCTCCTGCGCATGTAATATTGTTTTCCAGATTTCCCGACACCGCGATTTGGGTAACGGGGGAAATGGTATGGCTTTTTTCATAAGTACACCCTTTGTCATCCGTGATTCTGAAGGTGTAGGTATTGGGGGAAAGCCCAGCAAATGTATTGTTGTTCCCATTGTTTAGGGCGTCGGCTGCAGGGGCAATGATTTCATAAGAGAAAGGTGCATTGCCATCAATGATGGTCAAGGTAACATTTGAGGTCAATGCCGGGCAATTGGGTGGGGTGGCACTAAATGTAATGTCACTGGGTTCGTTCAAGGGATCAATGGTAATGGGGTCTGGGGAAAAAGTACAATTATTGGCGTCCCTTACCGTGATGGTATAGGTTCCGTCTGTAAGCCCGGTAAAAATATCGGCCCCTGCCCCAGAGGCAAAGTTCACCCCATCAATACTGTATTCATAAGGAGCAGTGCCCCCACTTACATTTTGGGCCCGAATGGTCCCCGTTTGCAAACAAGTATATTCTTGGGTCAGTTGAGCCTCAGCAGTCAAGGCGTTGGCTGGTGCTGAAACGGTTATGTCCTCTATTTGATCACAGGAAATGTCTCCTGATATTTGGTTGGTCACCACGACATAATCACCAGCGGCCAAGCCAGGGAATACACCTGAAGTGTTGGAAGCCAAAGCATTGGTAAAATCATAATTGGTTGGATCAAAACCGGTGGCATCAAACAAATAGTAGGTGATTTGGTAACCATTACTATTGACAAGGTTCATTTGTATAGATCCACTGGCATCCCCAAAACAGGCAACGTTGGTTATGGTAGGAGGATTCAAAACGGCTTCTGGCCTAAGCTCAATACGTACTGTATTGGAGTGGGCAAAACAGTTGTTGTTGTCAATGACAATGAAGGTATAATCTCCGGGATTGAGGATATCAAAGGTGCCGAAACCTTGAAATTCCGTGGCGGGGATGTCTTGAGGGGTCGCATAGGATATGACCGTGGTACCCCCTCCATCAACATATTCCCAAATGGCATATGAATAAGGAGCCTCTCCCCCTGTGGTATTCATTTCAATGGTGCCCGGATCGCAGGTGATCTGTTGGGTGACCACCGCTTGCAGTTCCAAGTCGTTTAGATCAACGATAGTAACTTGTTCTGATTCCTCGCAACCATCTGCGGTTCTGGCAATGACAATATAATCTCCTGGGTTGAGGTTGTCAAAGGTAAAGTCATTGTCAGATTGATCTGTCTCGTTGTCCAGCAATGTGCCCTGTCCGCCATTGCTTCCATCATCCAATCGAATTTCATATTCATAATTGGGAAACACGTTGTTTACTTGTATGGTGATACTGCCAAAGCCGTTACAGAGTGCATCGGTCGCATCCACATCAATATCCATTTGGCGGTCCAATATGCCAATCTCATCCGTTTGAAAAATACAACTTCCGGGAATAGGGTCGCCAGAACCATCCAATTGCATCATCTCTACCCGGTAAGCCCCATTGGCTGTTATGTCAAAGCTTGGCCCATTATTGGCACTGAAAGGGACTACGATTGTATTGGTGGCAATGTTGACCAGTTGGTAGCCATAGCTGTTCCCCAAATTGGTGATAGTGATATTTCCGGGGGTGGTACAGACAATATCCCTTTTGGTGTGCTGTATATCAAGGTCATTCAAGAACACATTGAAATAAAACCTGTTAAAACAACCGTTCTGGTACGTTACGACCAAGCGGTATTCCCCGGGTTCCTCGATTAAGTAATCATCTCCGGTGCCTACTTCGTTCCAATTACATGAAAGATCTTTGTTGGCACAATCGTCTCCTGGATCCGCACCGCTACAGGAGCCCTCTACGAGCTTTTCCCATGAAATGCTCTGGGCATCCACAATATTTACTTGAATAAGCTGGTCATCATTGGTGCCACAGAGGAATAACTTGGGCATTTGGTCATTGTCAATGGAACAGGTTACAATTTCCCCAGCCAGGTCATTGTAGGGGTCGGCGTCGCCGTTCAATTGGTTGTAGTATTCTATCACAGGATGTGTGCGGTCGCTTCCGAAGCGCTCCACCACAATTATTTCCTTGAATCCCTTACAGGGGTCGGCCACAATTTTGTCCACGATATAAGTGCCTATGTCCGTTACGGTCATGGTACTCATGTCCCCATCTGGATTCCCGTCGTCCAAACGGGGATCTGAAGGATCAATTTGGCCATTCTCATTGGCATCAAAGACCCATATATAATCGTCAAAATTATCACCGGCGTCCAATACCACCTCGGCACCACAAAGTTGTACAGTGCGGGTAAAATTGCAGTTCTCCAGGTCGTCCAACAGAAAATTGGTGGCCCCGGGGGTAACAAATCCACAATCATCAAAATCAGATACACTGGGATCATCGGTGATTTGGTTGTCATTGATTTCGCCCTCATAGGTTGAATAGGCAAGGTTCTGAATCAAATCGGTACAGGCATCGATAAAGTCAAAACAGTTTTCAGCGACCTGTACCCGCATTCTAATGTTGTAGGTTGGGTCTCCCTCCTCTACCAAATGGGGGGGGATGGAAAATACCACGGTTCGCGTTGGGGCATCATAGGTATACGTAACGCCAGGGGGCAGCACCATATTGGCTTCATCCAGGGTCACGTTGATGGGCAATACATCCCGTATGGTATAGTTGACAGCATTATCATTGCCCGTATTTTGAAAAGAGAGCACATAGTCAAGTACCTGTCCTAAGTTTACCCCAGCTCCCGTGATATCATTTCCGCCAATATCTTCCACTCTTTTTTCCAGTACAATGTTTGGCTCTATGATTTCTATATTGAAGGAGTTAAAGAAGGGGTAGTATTGATCACCATTGGTCCTAAATTGGAAAGTGGCTTGGGTGGCGTTGTTACGAATTATATTGTTGCTTGGGTTGTTCATTAAAAACATATCCGTATCGTAACCCAAGGTGTTGATACTGTTGGGGGTTCGATTGGTGGTGATGGCCCCATTAAGCGTAATGTTACTATTGAAAAAGTTGGTGGCAGGATTAACAGGGTTGCTTAACGTAACGAATGGGTCTGTGGCCAACTCCCGTATTCTCAATTGATCTCCTGTGATTCTATTGTCTCCCTCCAAAGCGGCAGCACCAATATTAGCGCGTACGGGCCCTATGGGAATGGTGGTAAATCCACTATAATTGATGTTCACGGAATTACTCCCCCTTACCCTGGCAAAGCCGTCAAAGGTGGTAATGAGTTTTCCGGTTACGGTCGGGTTTTCGTAAACGATGACCATGGTCCAGCCTGCGGAAGCCCCACCTCCAGGGAATAGGGACCCCACTACCGAGCGCACATTGGCCACGGTATAGGTGCCCGTGGGATTGGCCAGTGCCGAAATAATGGAGGTAACATCGGCATAACAGGCATAGGGACTGTTTTGGCGTATGCTGGCATCGGTGCTGGCAAATCCATTAAATAGGATTTCATCAGCGGTGATATCTATATAGTTCGGATTACCGGGAACCATAAGCCGTACATGGTCAAAATCAGTCTGACGCCCTGTTCCC
>JBFOLQ010000329.1:0-2685 GCA_040830145.1 Flavobacteriaceae bacterium
CGCCACGCCCCTTTCCCTTGCAGCCTTGGGCATTCGGATCATTGCCCCCATTCCAGGAAAGGGCACCATAGGTATTGAAGTGCCCAATAAAAAACCGGCCATTGTAAGTATGCGCTCGGTGATTGCCTCCAAAAAGTTTCAAGGAGCCGAGATGCAATTGCCCATTGCCTTTGGTAAGACCATCAGCAATGAAACCTTTGTGGTAGACCTTGCCAAAATGCCCCATATGCTCATGGCAGGGGCCACGGGACAGGGTAAATCTGTTGGATTGAACGCGGTGCTCACCTCCCTTCTCTATAAAAAGCATCCGGCCGAAGTGAAATTCATTTTGGTGGACCCCAAAAAAGTGGAGTTAACGCTTTATAACAAAATAGAACGGCATTACTTGGCGAAATTGCCCGATTCAGAAGAAGCCATTATCACCGATAATACCAAAGTCATCCATACCTTGAATTCCCTTTGTATTGAAATGGATGACCGTTATGAATTGCTCAAAGGTGCCATGGTCAGGAACATCAAGGAATACAATGCCAAGTTCAAGGCTAGAAAGCTCAACCCCAATGATGGGCATAAGTTTCTGCCCTATATTGTATTGGTCATAGATGAATTTGCCGATTTGATCATGACCGCCGGAAAAGAAGTAGAGACTCCCATTGCCCGTTTGGCACAGTTGGCACGGGCCATTGGAATTCATTTGATTATTGCTACCCAACGTCCATCAGTAAATGTGATTACGGGTATCATTAAAGCCAATTTCCCGGCACGAATCGCCTTTCGGGTGACCTCAAAGATTGATTCCCGTACCATATTGGATACCACGGGGGCCGACCAACTTATTGGGCGTGGCGATATGCTCTTTACCCAGGGCAATGATGTTACCCGTCTACAATGTGCCTTTGTAGATACCCCGGAAGTGGCCAAGATTACGGAATATATAGGTTCACAACGAGCCTATGCCCATGCCCACGAACTACCGGAATATGTTGGGGAGGATTCTGGCATGGGAATTGATTATGAAGTATCGGAGCGGGATGCCATGTTCCGGGAGGCTGCGGAAGTAATCGTCACGGCCCAACAGGGATCAGCCTCCCTCCTACAACGAAAATTGAAATTAGGGTACAATAGGGCCGGTAGAATCATAGACCAGTTGGAAGCTGCGGGAATTGTGGGGCCGTTTGAGGGCAGTAAGGCCCGACAGGTGCTCATAACGGATTTGAACGCCCTGGAAAATTTATTGCAAAACGAACAAAATTAAAAACAGATAACCGACATGGTTACATGCTTGGCAGCACGTCCTGCACTGGGCGGAGACGGAATAAGTGGAAGTATGACCATTGAAAAACAATAAATATAAAGACATGAAACGATTTTTTTTGATGCTGACCTTTTTGATTTCCTGTTTGGTCAATGCCCAAGGTTCTGAAAAGGCGAAGTCCCTGTTGGATGAAGTATACAATAGAGTGAGTGGATATGAGAATATCCAAATTGACTTCAAGCACATGCTCAAAAATAGTGAGGCTGGCATATCCCAAGAGACCCGCGGTGATGTTACCCTTGCGGGAGACCATTATCTTTTCAATTATATGGGAGCCACCCAAATGTACGATGGAAAAAAGGTCTATACCATTGTGCCCGAGAATGAGGAGGTTACCATCGATGATAAAACGGAGGATGGTAATACCATCACACCCTCAAAAATGTTGACCTTTTACAAGGAAGGGCACCGTTATGCATGGGATATCCTTCAAACGGTACAGGGAAGGAAAATCCAATATGTAAAGTTGACCCCCATTGATAGTCACACGGAGATAAAGAGTATTCTTTTGGGGATTGACGCTGAGACCAAACATATCTATAAATTGATAGAGACCGGCAAAAATGGTACGGTGACCACCCTTACTGTTAATTCTTTTAAAACAAATCAGCCGTTGTCAAAAACCTTATTTACTTTTGATGTTGACAAGTACGAAGGCCAAGGGTACTACATCATTAGAAATTAGGGTGTGAAAATACTAGACCGATATATCTTATCGCGTTTCCTTTTTAATTTTTTCAGCTCGCTGGTAATCCTGCTGTTCATCTTTATCTTTCAGTCCATTTGGCTGTTCATTGATGATTTGGCGGGCAAGGGGCTCGATTTTGTGATTCTAGGGAAGTTTCTACTCTATCTTACCCCGGAATTAATGGATAAGGTTATACCCCTTACGGTACTGCTGTCTTCCATTCTTACCTTTGGCACCTTTGCCGAGAACTATGAATTTGCCGCCATGAAGGCCTCGGGCATATCCCTGCAACGCGCCATGCTGGGCCTTATTCTTTTTGTGGTGCTATTGGGAGGGGTCACTTTTTATTTTGCCAATAGTGTCATTCCCATCACCCAGCAGAAGTTCTACAACATGCGCAAGAACATTGCCAAGCTCAAACCGGCTGCGGCCATTGAAAAAGGTGTTTTCAGTGATTTTGAGGGGATGAACATTAAGGTGGCCGATAAATACGGGGAGAATGACCGTTTTTTACGCGACATCATCATTCATCAGAAGTCAAAGACCAATCTCAATACCAAGGTCATAAAGGCCAAGGATGGTGAGTTGATCAGTAGTGAGGCGTCAGAGGTTATTCAATTGGTCCTTAAGGATGGCCACTATTATGAGGACAGACATCCGCGAAATACCAAGGCACGCCAAA
>JBFOLQ010000330.1:0-4878 GCA_040830145.1 Flavobacteriaceae bacterium
GATAAAATGACAAATCAAAAGGAAAAAAAGACAAGGGAGGGTATGCTTTGTACAACTATCTTGCTCTTGTAAGGAACACCTACCACCATGTTTTCAGCGCAGTACCAGACAGAGATCAATGAAACGTTCACCATTGCGGAGGTGGGACAGCATGAAATGGAAGCATTGGACCAAATGCTGCAAGGGGAATTTTGCATCGTTTGGAACGTTGGGGAAGCAGCCGTTTTTTTTATCGATGATCAGTTGGTAAGCTTCAAACATAACTGTGTCCTGTTCCTGACCGAAGCCAACGTGGTGGAACACACCATGTTTACTTCCCTGCGTGTCATTCGGTTTAATAGTGCTTTTTTCTGTGGGGAACAAAAACATGCAGACCTGGATTGCCAAGGGGTATTGTTTTTTGGGGCTTCGAACATCCCAAAGATTTTATTGGAAGCTGACGGACTTTCCGTATACCAATGGGGATGGAAATGGCTTGTAAAGGAGTTACAACAACAGGGGGCCTATAAGTTGGAGATGTTGCAGAACGTCCTGGATGTAATGATTACCATGTCCACCCGAACCTTTAAGCTTCAAAACATTGAGTTTATGACCCATAATTTTGAGGTGGACATAATACGGGAGTACCACTATTTGGTGGAAAAACATTACAAAACGTTGACCACGGTTGAGGCTTACGCCAAAATGCTTGCCATTTCACCAAAATCACTCTCCAATATCTTCAGAAAGTACGATGATAGGACCCCCAAGGAGGTCATTCGGGAAAGAAGGCAATTGCAGGCGGTTAGAATGCTTAAGAATACATCTAGGTCCATCAAGGAAATTGCCAATGAACTGAGCTTTTCAGACATCTATACCTTCAGTAGATTTTTTAAGATGAACGCTGGGATATCTCCTTCACACTACCGAAAGAAAATCAAGGGTACATAAGTGTTCCTTATTGATGGTCCGTGCTAAAGGTATGGCCATTACACGGGGATTTAATGGCGTTTGATGATACCTTCCAAGAAAGTACTTGATGGGTGTATATACGTTATTGGGCGATCCACCACATTTTTTGGGCATTGAAATAGTGTTAAATGATTAGGAAATATGGCTATCGGCTAAGTCCGAAGGTGAAAATATATTTGAGCCATTAATCATTTCAACAAATACATTCACGATGCATTTAAAACTGAAAAAACTCAAACACCTATCCTTGGCACTATTGGCCTTGATGACACTCACCGCTGGTCACCATTTTGAAACGGAATTGGCCAAAAAATATCCCATGTACGATATGACGGATGTGTACTGCTTTCCATCATCAAATAGGGATATGACCACATTTATCATAAACTTTAATCCCCAGGCTTCCGTGGATTCCACGTTTTACAAAAATTTTGGGGATGCCAATGGATACCGCCAGTTGCATATTGCATTTGATAAGGTTATGGAAAACGGAATGTCACTGGGCTTTAGTTTCCACAACAATAAGGTCAGGGTCTACACCACCTCGGACCCAAACCCCAAATTGGGTGCGATGGGGAAAAGATTGGGGAAAGGGCCCTTGTACAAGACCATACATTTGAAGAACGGCATCAAGGTATGGGCAGGTGTTGTCAAGGACCCTTTCAACGGAAACGGAGAGGCCTTATATGGCAAGATGAAGGAAGCCGTTAAAAAAGGGGAATGGGATGAAACGGCCTATTCCTCACTGAAGGGACACGATTTGTTCAAGGATGCCAAGATAGCTTCTGTAGAGGTTGATATTCCCAATGTAATGCTAGGGGATAAAATTTACTACCATGCTTCTTCGGCAGCAAAAATAAAAGGGACGGAAGAGGGACATGATCACGCACATTGGCACCGCATCAATAGAATAGGGCATGTACTGCTACCACACCTGTATATGGAAACTTTTGAGGATAGGGATAAGCAGAACGCAGGAAATATTTTGGATGATGATGAAAGAAGGGAAAATTGCATGCGCATGTTGGAAACCTACTCCAGACTTTCCAAATCACAGGCCAACCCTAAGGAATATGCCAAAAAAATGACCGAAATGTTACTGCCCGATCATGTCCCCTATATAGTTGGAACGCCGGCCTCATATAGCCTGCCCCACATCAATGGGAGAAAGCTTACGGACAATGCGATGGATACGGCCCTGGAAATTTTGGTGGGAAGACCGTTCCCAAATTATACAGAGGTGAGAACCCAAGACTTTACGGATACGTTCCCCTATGTACGGTCAATGAAATAAGCGGTGAAACGCTTGGGGATAATGTTCAGGCCCCGTTTACGGGGGGCTCTGGGGGTGTCCGTGTAAAACAATTCCGCTGAAGTTTATCCCCTAATGATATTAATCTTTCAACATGTTCGTATGAAAACACAAATGCTAATAGGGTACATATATCTATGTATGGGAATGGCCATGGGCCAATCATATGCCCAAACTACAACCGCTGATAATGAATCGGCCTTGGAACTTATTGTTTCCGGTATAACGAGTTTTTCCCCTTCAGAGGATAAAACAATGGTAGGGAGTGAAGTCCATTTGACCTATTGGGTTACTCCAAAATGGGGAGGTGGATTGTCGTATTCCGGAAAGTTTGAAGACAGTGCAGTGCTTTCTGACATGGCCCTATTGGGCAGTTGGAATCCCACACGGTGGCTCACGGTCAATACAGGACCCAATTTTGCCTTCCCCCATGGGGAAGTACGCGAAAAATTTAGATTGGAGCTCTATATGGAAACCGAGTTCAATTGGCGCGTTTCGGAAAAATTTCATTGGGGCGTTTTCACCGGAACGGTAGTCAGTGGGGAAGTGGAAATAGCAGCCGGAATACACCTAGGCTTTGAATTTCCATTTCAGGGAACTGAGTGATAAAAATAAAGGGAAAAGATAGTAGATAACCTTTAAGTTTTATTTCAATTCCTGAAGTAGGGCCTTGGCCTCGTCATACTTATAATGGGTCTTTTGTGAGGTCAGCTCCTTGAGGGCATCCTTGGCAGGTTCAAGGTCCCCCTTTTTTAGATAGGTCATGGCCAAGTACCAATATGATTTATGCGAATCCATGACCTGGGCTTCCCCAAGGAGGGTAAAGGTCTTGATGGCCGCTTCGTACTGGGAAAGTTCCAATTGACAAACCCCTATATAGAGCTGAACATTTGGGTTATAGGTTTTATGCGTCTTTTGGTACTCGGTAAAATCCAGCAACGCCTTTTCGTACTGTTTTGCCCGAAACGTATTTTCTACCTTGCTTAGAAAAAGGTCCTGCGCATCACTTTTGGTGGTAAAACCGGGCAAGGTGTCCCAATTATGGTATTTTTCAAAGGCTGCCTGGGGTGAAAGGGGCCTTGAGAGATAAAATAAGGCCACCAACACGGCTGCAACACCAACCGAAGCTGCGTACCACCATCTTCGTTTAGTGGATGTTCCTACAGTATTTTGGCGTATGGCGGATTCCCGGATGGTCTTTGAAAGATGTGCTACCTCATCAGAGGCAAAGGTCTTGGTCAATTCGGCAAGTTCAGCTGGTTGGTGCTCTGGCGTCATATTCCATTCAGATGTATTGTAAACAGACCCCAATTTCTGGAATAGCTCATACGTATCCCGGAGTTTTGCATCTTTTGCAAGCCTGTCCTCAAAGGCCGATAGGGTGTCCTTGTCCATGGCCCCGGCCAAATAGTCGGCAATTTCTTGGTATGTTGTTTCGTCCAAACTCATAAATCCTTGAGTCTTAAAAAATGGGAATCCTCTTGAATCAGTTTTACCAATTTCGCCTTGCATTTAAAGACGCGCTGCCTTGCCACCAGCTTTGAGGTATATGAAAAAGAGGAGATGATCTCCTCATAGGAGGCCCCATTGAAAAATAGGGTCAATACCTTCCTGCAATTTTCGGGCAACTTTTGAAACTTGGCCATGTACAATTCCCATTGTTCTTGCTCTATCAAGGCCATGGCCCTGTCTTTGGTATCTAGTTCAATAAGACTGGGTTTTGTTACCCTCTTTTTGTTCAATTCCCTTCGCCAAAGGTTCTTGGAGGTGGTAAACAGATAGGCCTCAAAGGAAGAGGTTATGGTCAACTCCCTCTTTCGCAACCGAACGTACAATTGTACGAGGGCATCGTGAAACACATCTTCGGCATCCGTGATTTTTCCACTGTTTCTCATAACAAAGGTTTTCACCTTTGGAAAAAAGAGCGCATATATCTCTTCAACTACCTTTTGGTCACCAGTGCATAATCCTTCGACAAAACGGAGGTCTTTTGACATTTTGAACAGTCGGGATTTTCAAGGTTTTAAAAATAAAATGAAAATATAGGGTAACAAAACCCGAACTGTTGAACTGTAGTATAAACCGGTTTAAGAAGGCGGAACCTGAAAAGCCTGATGCAAAAGAGTAGGGGGAACAACAATACATATGATGATGAAAAGAAAAGGCAAACCTACTTACATGCTCCGTTTGTAAGCAGTAAAACGATAGGTTTTATTCACTCAATCACCTATTGGTGATACATGAAATTATAATATCAATTTTTAAACAACAACAATGAGGAACACTATTACTTGTATTTCCATACTTCTTTTTTTGGCGGTCCTATCAAGTACCTACGCCCAAGGAGATGGAAGAACCTTGGCCCAGGCCCATATGGATGCGGAATTTAGAATATCCTTGGACCAAAGGGCAAAAACAGCCCTTCAGCAAACATATGGTATTGATATTTCAAGTAGCGGGTTTGACTCCGCAGCAAGGCTGGATTGGTTTTGCAACTCCTTTTCATTGGATTTTCACCAGTTGCGTGGGGACTTTGCTTCCAAACAGATTATAATGACGCTTGATACCAGAAAATTGGCCCGGCGCAATTGGGATGTCAAAAAGGTGAACCAATA
>JBFOLQ010000331.1:0-7830 GCA_040830145.1 Flavobacteriaceae bacterium
AACAAGGGGTTTGCTTATGAAAAGAACGGATCGGTCTATTTTGACGTGGTCAAGTTCAATGAAGCTCATGAATATGGCAAGCTCAGTGGTCGTAAGTTGGAGGATATGATTGCCAATACCCGGGCGCTCACGGCCCAAGATGAAAAAAAGAATTCCCAAGACTTTGCCCTATGGAAAAAAGCCGAACCGCAACATATTATGCGTTGGCCCTCACCTTGGGGTGATGGTTTTCCCGGTTGGCATTTGGAATGTACTGCCATGAGTACCAAATATTTAGGGGAGACCTTTGACATCCATGGGGGTGGGATGGACTTGAAATTTCCACCTCACGAATGTGAGATAGCCCAAGCGGAAGCCTGCTACGGACACACCCCTGTACGGTATTGGCTGCATGCCAATATGCTCACACTCAATGGAAAAAAGATGTCAAAATCAACGGGCAACCATCTTTTGCCCGGAGAGATATTCTCAGGGGAAAATACCCTCTTGGACAAGGCATTTGCCCCTTCTGTAGTGCGTTTTTTTATGATGCAGGCCCATTATACGAGTATCCTGGATCTCAGCAATGATGCCTTGTTGGCCTCTGAGAAGGGATATACAAGATTAATGGAGGCCATGGACAGCCTAACCAGCTTGACCGTATCTGACAATACCTCTGATTTTGATGTGCAGTCATGGCTACAACGGGGGTACGACGCCATGAATGACGATTTCAATACTCCTATCCTCATTGCGATACTATTTGAGGCCGTGAAGTTCATCAATCAGGTAAGGGAAGGCAAGGCAACACTTTCAAAGAACGATAAGACGGCGCTTCAAACGGCCATGGCCGACTTTGTCTTTGACGTGCTGGGGCTAGAAAGAAAAGGAACTGCCGGTACAGGTGCCCAAAAGCTTTCAGCTGTTGTGGAACTACTCATACAATTAAGGAACGAGGCACGGGCCAATAAGGATTTTGCCACTTCAGATAAGATAAGGGACGAACTACTGGCCCATGGAATCCAACTCATGGACGGTAAGGAAGGTACCACCTTTACAATTGATTAAGCTGGTCAGATGACCTTAAAAAAAATACTTATTGCCCCCTTTGTGCTATTGGTCCGCTTTTACCAAGTGGCCATCTCTCCGTACACCCCAGCTACCTGTAGATATTCCCCCACTTGCTCCCAATATACGTTGGAGGCCTTGCGAAAACACGGTCTTTTCAAAGGTGGATGGCTGGCCATCAAGCGCATTGCAAGCTGTCATCCATGGGGTGGCCAAGGGTATGACCCGGTACCGTAGAGGCACAATTTCCAAACTCCCAAAGATCAGTCAGTAGTTACAAAGTGGGACGTTGGGAGGAACGGTTAGGGTTGAGAATATCAAACTGAATATAAAGCACGAAAACCAGCAACTGAATAACCATCCAGGAACGACCCGGAACTATTAACGAAATAACTATCTTAGTCACCTAAACTTTGACCCATGCATTTCTTAGGCATTATTTGGAATCCCAACGATACACTCTTTACCATTGGTTTTATCCAAATCAAATACTACAACCTATTGTGGATCATCGCTTTTGCCCTGGGATGGTATTTAATGAAGCGTATTTTTCAAAATGAGAAGAAGAACCTGGAAGATCTTGATTCCCTATTTATCTATACGGTTTTGGGGACCATGTTGGGTGCCCGGTTGGGACATGTGTTCTTCTATGATTGGGATTATTACCAAAATCATCTTGTTGAAATACTGCTTCCCATTAGGGAAAGTTCCGGCGGTAGCCTTTTTGGATTGATCAATGGGTATGAGTTTACCGGTTTCACGGGATTGGCAAGCCATGGTGCCATGATTGCCATGTTGATCAGTATTTGGCTTTTTTGCCGAAAATTTTCGGAATTCAATATGTTATGGCTACTGGATAGATTGGTGGTCCCTTTTTCAATTGGGGCCGCAGCGGTACGATTGGGCAATTTTTTCAATTCAGAAATCAATGGCAAAGAAGTGGATAGCTCATTTGCCCTTGCCGTAAAATTCGTTCGTGATTCCGACGATATGCATCCCGCCAAGGTGGTAGGCATCACCAAGGAAAAAACGGTGAATGCGGCTTATAAGGCATTGGAGAACAAACCTGAGTTCTCGGAATACCTCAACCAAATACCATACCGTCACCCAGCCCAATTGTATGAGGCCATCGCCTATATCCTCATCTTTGCATTGCTTTATTTCCTCTACTGGAAAACGGATAAAAAAGACAGGCCTGGCTTTTTGTTTGGACTCTTTATTATATTGTTATGGACCGTCCGCTTCTTTGTGGAATTTGTAAAAAAGAGCCAAGGTGGATTTGAGGATAGTCTCGGTAATGTCCTGACCACGGGCCAGTGGTTAAGTATTCCCTTTATTTTATTGGGCTTGTTCTTTGCATATCGAAGTTGGAACCGCTCTGCATAATCCACCTGACATGAAGGCATTTTACAAGTCGTTTATCACTGTTTTTATGATGGTCTCCCTATCGTCGTGCAAGGACAGCCCGAAAAAAATGGTAAAGACAGAACCCATTGTCTTTACTAAAGAGGGTGTATTGACCATCCATAAACAAAAGGTGGATACCCTGATTACGTCCTTTGATATTGAAATTGCAGAAAGTGATTACGAGACCCAGACCGGATTGATGTATCGGGACAAAATGGCCCAAAACCAGGGCATGTTCTTTATCTTTCCAGATGTGGCCATGCATTCCTTTTATATGAAGAACACCCAAATTCCACTGGACATCATTTTTATTGACGAAGACCTTACAATAGCAAGCTTCCAGGAAAATGCCCAACCCTTTGATGAAACGGGGCTTTCTTCCAAAGTACCCATTAAATATGTCCTGGAAATCAACGCTGGACTGGCCCAAAAATACCTACTTGAGGTTGGGGACAGAATTGTTTATCAAAGATTGAATCCGTGAGTGTATCCATTGATGAAACCACTCTTACCACCCCTTTGGGACATGCACTCCATGTCTTTCGCTTTGCCCTTCCTTCCACTACCGGCCCTACAATCGTAATTTCCCCGGCCACAGGGGTTTTGCAAAGATTCTATCGCAAATTTGCCACCTATTTTGCACATCAGGGATATACCGTTTACACCTTTAATTATTGGGGTATTGGAAAACACGGCTCCGAAATCAGTCAGCTCAAGGCCAATCGCAATAATCTGACCAGTTGGGGGCAAAACGACCAGGCATCAGTGATAGCACATGCCAAAAGGGAAAGGCCCGATCGGCCTTTGGTTCTTATAACCCATAGCGTTGGAGGACAGGTTTTTGGCCTGAACCCAAAAAACCATCTATGCGACCAAGTAATCATGGTGGCTTCCCAAAGTGGTTATTGGAAACAATATCATGGTGGCAATCGTGTCAAGATATGGATCTTTTGGCATGTTATGATTCCCATCCTGATTCCACTGTTTGGTTACTTCCCTGCCAAAAAACTAGGGCTTTTTGAAAACCTTCCCAAGGAGATGACCTTGGAGTGGGCCAAATGGGGCAAAAGAAAAACATATATGCGGTCCCCAAAGGAAAAGGATGGGGAGTATTTTGAAAATGTGCGGGCCCCTATGCTTCTTTGGAGTTTTCCGCGAGACCCCTTCGCCACAAAATCAGGGGTAGATTGGCTGGCGGACCAATTTTCCAATGCCGAGGTACAACGAATCCATTACCAACCTGAAAAAGGAGATGCCCAACCGGGTCATTTTGGTTTTTTCAAGGAGCAGTTCAAAACTCCCTTTTGGGACCATACCCATAAATGGATTCAAAACAAAATATCCCATGGATAATTACTTACCCATTGGATTGGAATCCGAACGACTTCATTTTCGTCCCCTACAAACTACCGATTTTGAGGCATGGCTCCCCTTTCACCGAGATTCGCGAAGTACTCAGTATTGGGTTGGAGGCCCTGCTGATCCCAAACAGGCCTGCCAGCAAGATCTGGACCGTACCTTTGATAGGTATACCACCCAGAAAGGAGGTCGTATGGCCTTGACCCATAAGAATACAGGGCAATTAATAGGGTTATGCGGATTTTTGGTGCAAACCGTTGATGACCTCACCGAACTGGAAATAGGGTATTCCATACTTCCTGAATATTGGGGACAGGGCTATGCCAGTGAAGCGGCCATTGCCTGTAGACAATATGCCCAAAAGAACGAACTTGCCAAATCCCTCATATCCATCATTCATGTGGATAATCTTCCATCCAAAAAAGTGGCCCTGAAGAATGGCATGACATTGGACAAAATCTCTGTCTATAAAAACAACCCTGTAGAAATCTACAGGGTTATACTTGGGGGATAAATCAACCGAATTTACCTTGTCATACATTCTTTCCCTTCAACATCTTGTTCCAATAGAGATAGGGAAGGCCATATTTTTTGAGTATCCAGAGACGCCAATGTTCCTTGTCACTGTTAAAGACCCCCATGCGTTTTAACTTGGGATCGGGAATAAAATTATTCTTATAATCAAATTCGGCCAATACCATTTTACCATATCCCGTGACCAAAGGGCAAGAGGAATACCCGTTGTACGATGCATTGAGACTTCCTTGGCCATTTTTCAATTTTAGGATGTTTTCGACCACTATCGGCACCTGTTTCCTTATGGCAGCTCCTGTCTTGGCCGTAGGCAGTGCGGCCACATCACCAAGACCAAAAATATTGGGGTATTTGTTGTGTTGCATGGAAAAATGATCCACATTGAGCCATCCGGCATCGTTTGCCAACACTGATTCCTTTATGAACTTGGGCGCCTGCTGTGGAGGTGCCAAATGCAACATATCAAAAGGTATCTTCATTTCAGTATCCCCTGTCACGGTCTCGCCCAACGAGTTGTCCTCATTGACAATGCATCGATTCTCCTCCGGGGCCGTATGATTAAAATAGGCCACCCTGTTCCCAACATCTATTTTAAAAGGAGCATAAAAAGGTTTGAAATGGATTCCATACCGATGGATTACCTTCATAAGGGTATTCTTGATGACAGGCACCCCAAAAATAACCGTCCCTGGGGTAGCAAAAATGGTATTGGTCTTGCCCGAAAGGCCATTTTTCCTAAAATAATCAGCTGCCAAATAAGCAATTTTTTGGGGAGCGCCCCCACATTTAATGGGAGTGGTGGGCTGGGTAAAAAGGGCATTCCCTCCCTTAAAGTTCTTAATGGTTTCCCACGTATGTTCAGGATTTGTATAATTACTGCAAACCACCCCTTTCTCCAATGCTTCAGGCAAACCCTCAATCATTTCAGGTACCATGACCAGGCCAGGGGCCACCACCAACCAGTCATAGGTGATGGTACCACTGGAACGGGTTCGGACCGAATTATTTTCTGGGTCAAATCCCTCAGCATAATCTTGAATCCAGTCCACTCCGGATGGAATAACACTTGACATGGGTTTGGCGGTCTTTTTGAAGTCATAGGTCCCAGCACCCACAAGCGTCCAAGCGGGTTGGTAGTAATGTACCGCTGCCGGGTCAATAATGGCAATCCCCAAACCCCCATCCTTTTTCTTTAATTGGGCCGCAGTCATAATGCCTGCTGTTCCCCCACCAATGACCAGCACTTGATAATGTGACTTCATATGTATTGATTTAATTGTTGACCCATTAAATATAGAAGGTCATTGCCATGTTACATGTAACCTAGGTTACACAAACACTGTGAATTCCATAATTCCTTAACAATATGACAGCACATATAAATATTCGAAATTTTGGAGCCTAGACCGCTTGCTTCCAAAGGCTCAGCATAGGTCGCTTCAAGAACAAAGAGAAAAGACAATTTGATTGTCCGCGTTTTAAAGCTTTGCCATAGTAGTAAAAAACGGCACTATCCAATGGCTTCGGTACTTGTTTTTCATCAATGACATTATTTTGGGCCATTTGCTGTAAGCTTTACGCTCTATCGCTTATTCCCTCTTGTCCATGTTATATATTCCCTGCTCTGGCTCCCTTTTTTATTCGGAGGTCAGACTTTAGAAACGTAAAACGCGTCTTTTTTCCATCCTATCTTCCATCCTCTCTTCCATCCTCTTGGTTCTTGACGCTTACTTCTTATCTCCGTATCCATTCCCTTTTGTGACCGGCTCTGGTTACTCTTTAAATATTTTACACTGTAATGAAGGTTTCATATGTTATTTTTATACCCTGACCTCTACATCAAATGCTATGGACGCTACGGAACACTGGTGTGTGTTTTTGGACAATACTTCAACAATAGACTGGTTCATCAAGGCCCTTATGGAAGAAAGGCTACCTGAGTTCAGTACCTTAAGTGGCCAACAAGGGGTGGTATTTTCAAGAATGGCCATGGAACGGTTAATGGTTGCCGAGGAAAAACATGACATCACACAAATCAAGACCGGTACCGGGCAATCCCTGCGCAGTCTCTCAAGTGGACAGAAAAAAAAGGCCTTATTGGAACATATCCTATCCAAGAACCCAGATTTTATGGTGATGCTCAATCCCTTTGACAATCTGGATGCCCAGGCACAGGAAGGCCTAAAGCAATTGCTCATGGAGCGAAAGTCCCATATCTCATTTATTCAATTGGTCTCAAGAAAACGGGATGCCCTACCCTTCATAAAAAATCATTATTATCTAAGGGAGCGTAAACTTTTAACTGACATCGCAGGCGACCATTCCCCTAAAAAATTGCTCCGTTCCATTGCCTTGCCCCCTCCCCTGTACCCCATACCCTATGATGGAGATGTACTGATAGCGCTCAAGGATATCAATGTAGCTTTTGGGCAGACCCATGTATTGCGCAATATATATTGGACCATCAAAAAAGGGAGTTTCTGGCAGCTGATTGGGAAGAATGGAAGTGGTAAGACCACACTCCTCTCCATGATAACCGGTGAAAATCCCAAGGGATATGGGCAGGACCTGCATATTTTTGGGACAAAAAAAGGAAGTGGGGAGAGTATATGGGACATTCGTAAAAAAATAGGGTACTATACACCTGCAATGACCGCCAAGTTTAACGGGCGGCATTCCGTGGAGCACATGCTTATTTCAGGCTTAAACGATTCCATTGGACTCTATCAGAAACCTACAGAAACGCAAAGAGAACTTGCCAAACAATGGCTGGCCCTCATGGAAATGTCCCACTTAAAGAGCCGCCTTTTTTGCGATCTCACCGTTGGGCAACAGCGCTTGGTAATGACGGCCAGGGCCATGGTAAAACATCCCCCTCTCTTAATCTTGGATGAACCTACGGCCAGTTTGGACGATGCATCGGCAGCGCTTTTGGTACGCTTGGTCAATGTATTCGCCCAAGAAAGTGATACGGCAGTCATCTTTGTATCCCATAGAAAAGAGACAGGATTAAGACCCCAATTCACCTATGAGCTCTTAATAGGGTCAAATGGTTCCACAGGCCACATAAAAAAAGGGTCTGAATAGACCCTTTTTTTATTTCCACGAAATGGTATCTTATTTCCTTATTCCTTTTTGTCGCCTGACCTGAGTTTCTTCCCTAAGAAATCAAACATGGTAGGTGTTGCAATAAAGACAGATGAATAGGTTCCCACAATAACACCTACGATCATAGCGAACATAAACCCACGCAATGATTCACCACCAAAAATAAAGATGGCCAAAAGTACCACCAAAGTAGTAAGGGATGTATTCAGGGTTCGGCTCAAGGTACTGTTCAAGGCCAGATTTACATTCTTTCCAGACTTCCAGCCCTTTTCCCCAATGATTTCCCTAATTCGGTCAAAGACCACCACGGTATCGTTCAGTGAGTAACCGATTACCGTAAGGATGGCCGCGATAAAGGCTTGGTCTATTTCCATA
>JBFOLQ010000332.1:0-4162 GCA_040830145.1 Flavobacteriaceae bacterium
ACTTCGGGTCATGGCCGCCAATCCAATCCAACTACCAATCTCAATCATGTCAGGCAACATGGTATGTTCAGTACCTCCTAATTTTTTTACACCGGTAATGGTCAGTAGATTGGAACCAATACCGGAAATCTTCGCCCCCATGCGCACCAGCATCTTACAGAGCTGTTGCAAATAGGGCTCGCAAGCCGCATTGTAGATAGTGGTCTCTCCCTCTGCCAATACAGCAGCCATCACAATATTGGCCGTACCGGTGACCGAGGCTTCGTCCAGGAGCATATAAGCCCCTTTCAATCTTTTGGCCTCTACCCCGTAAAAGCGTTCTTCCTTGTTGTATCGAAAGGTGGCTCCCAGTTTAATAAACCCCTCAAAATGGGTATCCAACCGCCTACGCCCTATCTTATCGCCCCCTGGTTTGGGAATAAACCCTTTTCCAAAACGGGCCAGCATGGGGCCCACCAGCATAATAGATCCCCGAAGGCCGGTTCCATCCTTCTTGAACTGTTCGGACTCTAAATAGTCAAGATTCACATCATCGGCCTTAAAGCTGTAGGACCCCTTGGCCTTCTTTTGAATCTTCACCCCCAGATTTTCCAAAAGGGAAATCAGCTTGTTGACATCAATGATGTCCGGAATGTTGTGAATGGTGACCTCCTGGGGGGTGAGCAGTACGGCACATAGGATTTGCAATGCCTCATTCTTGGCACCCTGGGGGGTGATTTCACCAGCTAATTGGGCGCCCCCTTCAATTTTGAATGTTCCCATACAGGTGGTAGGATTTTAATACCTTTTCTTTCCTCGGTTGTTTTTGTGGTTCTTCTTGTTGCTCCGGTTCGATTTTGACTTGTTCTTGAGGAACTGCCCACTATCGGTTAGGTTTTCGCCACCATTCGCAAGGTCTATTTGGCCATTGCTCAATTCATATAAGTGGGCAAAAATCGCGGTATCGTCCACCGAATCCTTGTTCCAATTGAGATAGCACTTCTTCATATGGTTGGCAATGGCATATTCCAAGCCTTCCCGCATATCCCCTTTTTCCCATTTGACCGCCACATCGATCATCCGTTTGATATTATTTCCGTAAAAGCGGTATTTCGGATAGTTCTGTGGGTAAGGCAATGGTTCAGGACGCTCCTGAAGCTTTTCCTGGGATGTAATGGGAAAAGGTGAGTCTACCTTCAGCTTAAAATCTGACATGATAAAGAGCTGGTCCCACAGCTTGTGCTGAAAATCGGGCACATCCCGTAAATGGGGCTGCATATTGCCCATGATACTGATAATCGCCTTTGCGATGCGGTTACGTTCTACATCATCTTCCAATGAAACGCAGTAATCCACCATCTTCTGAAAGTGCCTACCGTATTCAGGGATTTTCAACGAAGAGCGCTCCGTATTGTATTCCAAGTTATCTACAAGGTTCAAAATTGAATGATTTTTCTTTGGTGAAGTAATAAAAGAATTCGGCCACTAAGGTACAAAATTATTGGTGAAGGAATCTACAGGGATATTACCCCCTCTATCTCCCCTACTTCCCTATACTTGGCTATCACCTCTGCAGGACTCTTTAAATTAACAGTGATGGAGACGCTGGTATATTTCCCGTTCTTTGATTTTCGGGTCTGGATCACCGCCCCATGGGCATCAAATATCCCATGGATACTATTGATTTTATCCGCGTCCGTGGGTACAATGAACTTATAGAGATAGTTGGATGGCCATGTGGTGCTTTCGGAAAGCTGTTCCGCTAACCGTTGGTAAAATTCATCACTTTTTTGTGGGTCCATAATAGGTATTTGGAGCAAAGATAAGAACTCGTCTTGAGTTGTAGAATTCAAGCGAGGATGTAAGATTTTGTAATCATTTGAATGCTTTTTTGAGTGGCATAGCTGGGCTACGGGCCAAGAAAAAGGAGAAGAAGGAGTGCAAAAGATAAATTTATAGCGAATTTTCACAATCCAAGACAAGTTCTAAATATTAGATATGAGACTACTTCGCTTTTGGAGATAAGATATTGGGGAGTTAGGAGTTAGGAATATCAAATACGAACGACAAACCCGAAGCCTGAAACCTGAAACAACGAACATCACGCACCGAGCACCCAACAAAAACAACATCACAACAGCAATGCTTATTTTTGTTACAAATCCAAGCGTTTGAGACCCAAAAAAATTGTAATAACCGGTGGTCCCAGTACCGGAAAGACCAGTGTCATCAATGCCCTGGAGGAATTGGGACATATATGTTTTGAGGAGGTGATCAGGGCCATGACCCGCCATGAAAGGGAAACTGGTGGAGGCATTGCGTTTACATCCAACCCCATTATATCGGTAGACAATCCCATGGCTTTCAACAAAAGAATATTGGATGCCCGTATCTCTGATTTTCACGAAGGTGGTTCCCTCTCTGAAAATTGGGTGTTCTTTGATAGGGGCATCCCAGATGTGGTGGCCTATATGGCCTGCTTTGGACAGGAATACGGCCCCACCTTTGAAGAAGCGTGCCAAACGCTTCGATACGATACCATTTTTATAATGCCCCCTTGGAAGGAAATACATATCAATGATGCGCAACGGTTTGAGTCCTTTGAGGAAGGAGAGAAGGTCTATACGTATCTAATGGAGGCCTATCAACGTTATGGATACAGTCCTATACTTGTGCCCACTGGAAGTATTGGGGAACGCACTACCTTTATCTTGGAACATTTGAAAGGTTTGGATGTTGCAAGACCCTAAGCACATACTAAGGGACCTATGGGGCCATACTGATTTTAGGGGCTCCCAAAAGGCCGTTATTGATACGGTGATGGCAGGACAGGATGTCTTGGCCCTATTGCCTACGGGTGGGGGAAAATCAATCTGCTACCAAGTGCCCACCATGGCCAGGGAGGGCATATGCATTGTGGTTTCTCCGCTTGTGGCCTTGATCAAGGACCAAACGGCCTCCCTTAAAAAAAAAGGAATCAAGGCCATTGGACTTAGTGGGGGAATTTCGGAAAACGAAATGATCGATCTACTGGACAATTGCGTCTTTGGCAATTATAAGTTTCTATACCTTTCCCCGGAACGGTTACTGCATCCCATGGTACGCAACCGCATTCCAGAAATGCCCGTAAGCCTTATTGCCATTGACGAGGCGCATTGTATTTCACAATGGGGGCACGATTTTAGACCCGCCTATCTACAATGTGCCCTGTTACGGGAACTGGCGCCCGGGGTACCCATACTGGCCTTGACCGCTACGGCAACCCAACAGGTGGCCCATGATATTGTTGAAAGCCTTCAGCTCAAAGAACCCGTTTTGTTCAAGGACTCCCTTGAACGCAGGAATATTACCTTCTCTGTCACCCATACCAATGACAAACGTTATGAACTGGCCCGTCTCTGTGCCGGGGTCAAGGACAGCGGCATTGTGTATGTGCGGTCCAGAAGGTCCTCGATTGCCTTGGCGCAGTACTTGGTGAAAAAAGGCGTGGGAGCCCTCTTTTTTCATGGAGGGCTGTCCCAAGGTGAAAAATCAGATCGGCTGAACGCTTGGCTCCATAACGAAGTACCCATCATGGTTGCCACCAATGCCTTTGGAATGGGCATTGACAAACCCGATGTGGAACTGGTTGTCCATTATCAAACCCCGGATTGTTTGGAGAACTACTACCAGGAAGCCGGGCGTGCAGGGCGCAACCAAAAACCGGCAAGGGCCGTTTTGTTGCATGCCCCTGTGGACGCCCAACACGCCAAGGGTCAATTTTTGTCGGCCTTACCCAACGTGCAGGACATCAAAAAAATCTACAAAAAACTACATGCCAACTTTCAAATTGCCTATGGCGAAGGCCAAGGAACTTCCCATGGATTCAATTTCAATGCCTTCTGTGACCATTACGGCCTTGCCCGGGGCAAGACCTATAACGCCCTTAGAATCCTGGACCAGAATTCGGTGATTGCCCTATCTGAGGAGTTCTCAAAAAAGACAACGGTCCACTGTCCTGTGGACAAAACAACCCTTTTTACCTATCTAGAAAAAAAACCGGATACGGCGAGGGTGTTTCAAACCTTATTGCGCACGTATGGGGGAATCTTTGATTTTGATACCACCATCAATACCCACCTCATTGCCAAAAAGGTGCAGAAGGGGGAAAATTATGTGGTGGAAGTACTGCAACGGATGAAAG